>JAPDQV010000018.1:0-8830 GCA_034505495.1 candidate division KSB1 bacterium
GCTCAGGCGGATGCGGTAATAATCACCGACTTGCCCTGTGACCCGACAACGAACCCCGGGTGGGAGGAAATAAGCATAGCTCTTTCCTTTCTGGGTGCGAAGCACGGTCTTGTCGCGCGTCGTTTCGGCCATTTGCGGAGGATTTTCGGGCCATAAGGCAATTCTGCCGCGCGCCCGCGCCGCGGCCGTGTCGCCGAAGGCATTGATCAACAGCACTTCGATGCCGGTCCAGGTAAAAATTTCCTCAGACCGCAAAATAAAAGTGCCGACGTACCATCCCTCGCCGGTGCCGCGCACGGCGCTGCCATCACCCGGTGTACCCTGAAAAGCGACGGTAACCCGCTCACCGATCGTCAATTGGTGATCCAAGCGCGGCTCTACGCTCGCAGGATCAATGCCCCACTCCCCTTCGCGAAATCGTTTCGGTTTGAGCACCAAAATCCGGCGCATGAATTCTTTTTGCGTGCCGTCCGCTTCGACCAAACAGCGAAAAAAGAATTCGCCTTCCGCCAACGGCAGATAGGCAAGAAAAGCGCCGTTCTTGTATACGCGCACCGGTTGATCGTTGATCGTCAGTTTAGCGTGCGGCGGGGAGACTTGACCAAAAATATAGGTGCTGTCGTAGGCAAAGGCGCGCAGGGTATCGCCCTCTTGGGGATAAACAATGGAAAGCCGCACCTGCGAAAGCAGGCTCGCAGACCCCGTGAGGAGCCCTATCGTCGAGATGATCAGAGCAAACGTCCGCCGCTTCATGGTCTCACTCGCCCTAGGGCGTTGCTAAAGCCGTTTTTTCCGCACCAAGGTCTCTGCTTCTTTCTGCCGACGGTAATACTCCACCTGGCTCGCGTAAAAAGTAAGCCGCAGAGAAATCAATCCCAAAATGAAAAGCTGCTGGAGAGCGAACAGGGTCAGCAGCGACCAAAATGCCGTAGAGCGGAACGCGGACAACAGCAGAGCAGCCGTCAAGGTGCCGAGCACGCCGACGCCGACCAGCAGAGCGTTGATGAGCCAGGCGCGGTAATGACGAAAAACAAACAAAGTTGCCAGCCCGATCGAGATCCAGGCAGACTCTTTTTTATCCGTTATCAAAATCACCCGCGCATAATCAAAAATCATGGTAACGATGAAAATCACCTTGATAAGCAATAAATAGGCGACCAAATTGACAAACCAGACCCAAGGCTGGGAAAGGGAACCAGTCGTCAGCTTATCGACCAGGGAAAAAACGAGAGGATAAAGCCCTTTGTAAATGCCGAGAAAGAGGAGCAAAGCCGTAACCGCCAGCGCGGCCATGTGGTGGAAATAGAGTCCCGATTGGGAAAAAAATCGCTGAGTAGAAAAGGGACGCTCCTCGACCGCAAGTCCGACAAAACCGCCGTTGAAAAAAGCGGCAAGCAGCACATAAGCGATGCCGAGGACAAAGACGGCAACACCGTAGGCGGTCCAGTTGCCGGAAATCAGCAGCTCGAGGTTGTCGAAAATCGGTCCGAAACCGCCGCTGAGACTGGGCCGAAGGGTGGCCGCCAGGCCTTCCGCGCGGAAATTAAAGGCGCTCCACCAGGCATAACTGAAACCGCTGCTCATTTCCGAACGAAGAGTCGAGTAATCCAAATAACGATGCAGGCCGAAAAACAGCGGTATGGAAAGAGCCGCAGCGATCAACAAATTGACGAGATAGATCACTCCCACGGCCCGACGCAGCCGTATGACCGTATTCCATCCGTTTTGTATGATTTTGCCGACCATTTTTCCGCTCCTCATACGTTTAGGAAATAACGGCTGCCGTTTCCATCAAATGCTGCAGCCAAAAGAGCCATTGCAACGTCCAGCGTAAGGATGGAAACGGATCCGATTTACGGTAGCGTCCGTTGTTTGCAGGATCGACATCGAGCCAGATCTTGCGCTCGGGATCAATTTGTGCCTGCTCGATGGGCGATTTGGTCACATAGCGAAAAATTCGATAGTTCTGCTTTCCGTCCCATTTTTCGCGTACCGTTTCGCCGTTTTCAAAAGTCACGACCATCTCGACCGGTAGGGTTATCTCCCCCTTGCGCTCGACATGCACCAGAGAAAGCCACTCTCCTGTTGCCGGCCGCTTTTCATGACGCCTCTCCCCGCCTCTGCCGAAAAAGCCTTCGGCTCCGGGCAGCTTTTGCGCGTTGATTTCTACGACGGCATAATCGACGACGCCGTAGCCGTCGAGCAGTTGCTCAAAGAATGCCGACATGTCCTGCGTCGTGTGGCGCTGCACGGCAGCTATAAAATCTTGGCTCGTCGGATGGCGAAACTGCATCTCACGCACATAATCGCGCAGGGCGCGTTGAAAGACATCCTCGCCCAAAAGACCTTCCAGAGTCCACAACATGAGCGAAGGCTTTTCATAGGCATTGTTACGATAAGCGGCGCGGTCGATCAATTGATAGGACGGCGTGCTCATCTTGTCGCGATGACCGCGCTCGCGATGCAGCTGCAGCGTTTCTTCGCGAGGGTCCACGAGCACCTCCGAAAAGGTCCATGGAATGCCGAAACCCTCGCGATTCAGGTAAGTTTTGGAATAGCGTTTTTGTCCATATGCGGCAAGAAAGCAGCGGCCGGCAGCGTAAACCGTAAACCCTTCGTCCAGCCAAGCGGATTCTGTCTCATCGCTGCCGAGCAGACCGTAGAACCATTGATGCGTGCATTCGTGGATCGTCAGTCCGATGGGTTCAAAGCTGCCGGAAGCCTCCAGCCAATCGGCGCCGGTGGTGAATAGCGTCGGATACTCCATACCGGCGACGTTGGAACGAAAAGCCGCATCGACGATGGTGATCTGCGGATACGGATAGGGCAGATACCAGAGACCGAGATGCTTGAGTGTATTGGCGGTCGCATCGAAATAGCGATCGACATATTTTCGATGTTCCGGCTGATAGAGGAGCCGCATAGTGACGGGCGGCAGCTCCGGATACTCAAAAGTGCGTTCAGCCGTACGGTAGCGCGGTGAAGCGGTCCAGGCAAAGTCGTGAATGCACTCGCCGCGAAAAACAACGGTTTTTCGTCCCGCACCGGCCGCACGCTCCTCGACTTGTACTCCCGAAGCGCCGATCTGATAGCTTTTCGGAACCGTCACGGCGACCTCATAGTCTCCGTAATCGGCGAAATATTCCGTAGAAGCGTGGTACTGATGACAATTCCACCGATCCCCCTGTCGTACGCCGATTTTCGGAAACCACTGTCCGGCAAAGAAATAATCGCCGTTTCGGCCTGTGCGGGGCGCCCGACGCGGCAATTGGGTAACGAATTCAATTTCCAGCACGAGCTCTGCGCCTGAGGGAACAGCTCTCGGCAGCAGCAGCCTTCCTACCGTTTCATCATCGGTATTGCCGTCGTCCGGCGCGATGAACTGTAGAGCCGAAGTAAGTTCGGTTTTTGGGAAAATTCCGGGAGCTTCGACAAAAATCGTCTTGGGCTCGCAATAACCCCATCCGCCTTTAAAGCGGGACAAAGCCTTTACCCCTTTGGGCGTACGTTGAAATGTTTCGCGCAGAAAAGTGGATTGATTGTTCTTGAAAGCGTTCATATAAAAATGCAGCTGCACCTCATCGGTTGCCGCGCCGGAGTTTCGCCAAATGATGCGCTCCTTTCCGTCGAGGGTCCCGCTTTTTTCATCCAAAGCGACCTCGATGCGGTAATGCACGACTTTGTTACAGTTCGATGAGGGCTCGGAAAAGGCAGGCTGCAGGAGCAGTAGAATCATAACGGCCGGAAAGCTGATCCGAGTTTTCGGCTTCATCATCCTCCTCCAAAGCTTATAAGGGCGGTTCAATTCTCTACGGCAACGATGCGCACATTTTTGAGCGTGGGACGAAGATAAAGGTCTGCGTAGCGTTCGGCGCGCTGTCGATCGCTAAACTTGCCGATCAAAATATACCACAAATTTCCCGATTGAGAATCAAATTTTACTTCCACAAGGGGGAAAAGGCGGCGAATTTTTTGCGCCGCTTCCTGGGCGGCTGCCTCATCGCGAAAAGCGGCCGCTTGAACCGCATAATAGGCCGCCTTCGGCGGCGCAGCCGCGGCGCCGATCTGCTCCAGGTCCCACACCGCCTGATCGACAAACGGAGACTCGGATACTCTGCGGACAAAGGCATTCAAAAAGGCGCGCGCCGAATCGACTTTATCCTCGGCCAAAACGCATTGGCAATAGAGAAACTGCGCATCATCCCTCAACGGCGAGGCGATAAAGTTGCGAAAGAGCCGGGCAAAATAACTGCGCGCCGTCGAATAGTCGCGAACCGCAAAATAGTACTGACCGAGTCGGAGAAGCGCCTGATCGGCATAGGGCGACTGCGGATCGGCTTCGAGGAATTTGAGATAGAGAGTGCGCGCCGAATCGGCATCGGCGGTCAAAACGGCGCGAAAAAAGTCAAGGTTGGCATCATGAGGATAAAGGGCACGATATTGGAGAAGGGTCCGTTGCAGCGCCTCCCAGTCCTGTGCCGCATAGAGGGAGTCCAGGGCGGCGGAGAGTCGATCGCCGCTTCGGCCGATGACGGCAAGCAACAGTAGGAGGCATACCGTGCGGATGCCGAAGAGGCGGATCATACTACAGCCTTTCGGCTGAATTCCAGGCCCCGCAGGAGGTGCAGCGCCAGAAGTAGCTGCTTTGCCGTGTCCGACATTTGGCGCAAATGAATTCGTTTTTCTGCTGCGCCTCTTTTTTAAGGATATCTTCGAGCTGCTTTAGACCCGTGTCAGTCTGACCCAGCTTGAGCTCGATCAGCGCCAGCATCAGTAAAATGCGTCTATGATTAGGAGCATGAGTCAACGCTTGACGGCAAAGTTCGGCCGCCCGCTCCAGTTCACCCTTTTTGCTATAGATTTCGGCGAGACTAATATAAGCTTCGATCAGGTGAGGATGAGTGTCGATAATCCGATTGTAAAGCCGTTCGATCTCATCAAAGCGGCCCATCTCGTACAGCTTGTCCTGAAAAGCGTCCAAAGCGTGGTCGGCATATTCGGGAATGGCGATCAGCGTCTGCTGCAGTTCTTCCAAAGCGTCCTCGTTGCGGTTTTCGCGAAAGTAGCTCTTGACCAACTCGAGGCGCGCCGGATAGCATTTTTCATCCCATTTGATTGCTTCGCGCCAACAAAGGCGGGCATCGTGTTCGCGGCCCAGCTTGGCCAACTGAAGACCCTGCTCCACTTTGTACAACGCCAATCGAGTCATCCGCTCCTTTTTGTCCATTCGGCCGAAGCGCCGAAGGGTTTCAAAGGCGCCCTCCCAATCTTCCATGCTCTCATAAAGGGTGCGTTTGAACTCTTTCGGCCATTCGTCCTTCTTGTCCAGCTCGATCAGCTTGTCGCAGGTCGATTGTGCCCACTTGAGCTGGCCGTTCTTGTAATAGTCCTGCGCCAGGTTCATCAGAATGGTCTTTTGCTGCTGCAGAGTCAGGTTGGGTCGCAGCAGGAGGTCGCGATGTACCTTTACGGCGCTCTCGTAAGCGCCCTTTTCGCGAAAAATGTTGCCAATGAGAATGTAGGCGTCGATGTAATCGGTGTCCCTTCTGACAACGTCGCGGAGCTTTTCCAGGGCGCGATCTTGATCACCCCAGAGGAGAAAATAAAGGCCGGATATGTAGTCATTCTGAACGCTGGGACGCGGTTTGGGGCGCCGATACATAAGGAACCATCCGGCAAAAGCGACCAGTATGGCGAGGCCGATAATCGAGTATAGGACTTGCTCATTCATGCAGACCGCTCTCCGCTCGTTTCAGTTTTTCCTCTTCCAACGATTCCGGCGACAGGACGTCCTCGACTGCGGCATTGCGCAGGTGTTTCAGCTCGTTTTCCAGCGCACGAATTCGTCTCGCCTGCCGGCGGTTTGCGGCTTTCAATCCCAAAATTTGAAACAGCGAAACCCCTGCCCATACGAATATACCCGCAAAAAAGGAGACATACATAACCACCCATAATGGTACGTCATTGACGGTCTCCCACTGCCAGAACCTCACCGGCACGGCAACCTGCGAGTTCTGCATGGCAAAGGCGATCAGCACCGCCGCCAAAATAAAGGTCAAAATCCACCTAACGAACCACATCTATCCTCCAAAAGGTCAGATAGAGTTAGTTATTTTTTTTTAAACTAATACGCCCGTTTCATTGCCTTGCGGCCGCAAATAAGAGGGGAGTCGGCAAACTGGCCGACTCCCTCCCATCATGTCAAGCTTCAGCCGCTCCTTCCGGCTGCTCCGCCGCCGGTTCTGCCGGCGGTTCCGCCGCTTTTTTCTTGGACTTTTTCTCCGTCGGCGCAGGCGGTTCTACCGCAAACTCCTGCTCGGCTTCGGCCACTTCGGCCTCGGAGCGGACTTTGGCTTCTTCCAGATTTGCCACCTGCTTTTCGGAGAGGACGATCTTTTTGCTGTCCTTGTTGAACTCGATGACCGTCAGATTGAGAATGTCATCGATCTGATACGCATCGGCAGGTTTGCTGATATTCTCTTTTGCCAGTTGCGACATCGGCACAAAACCGTCGACGCCGTCCGGCAATTCTACCAGAAGACCTTTCTCGATCAAGCGCACGACCTTGCCTTCGACTTTAGTGCCGGGCTTGAAACGCTCCTCGAAAAGATCCCAGGGATTTTCCTGCGTCTGTTTGTAGCCCAACGAGATGCGACGGTTTTCCCGATCGATGTTCAGAACCACGACATCGACCACATCGCCCTTTTTGACCACCTCACCGGGATGACGGATCTTTTTGGTCCACGAAAGGTCGGAAATATGAATCAATCCGTCAATACCCTCTTCCAATTCGACGAACGCGCCGAAATTCGTGAGGTTGCGAACCGTACCGGTGTGACGTGAACCGATCGGATAACGTTCCGCCAAAGTATCCCACGGATCCGGCTCCAGCTGCTTCAGGCCGAGCGAAATCTTGCGCTCGTCTTTCTGAATGCTCAGTACCTTGGCTTCGACGATTTCTCCGACCGTCAACAGTTTCGAGGGATGCTTGATGTGCTGGGTCCAGGACATTTCCGAAATGTGAATCAAGCCTTCCACGCCCTTTTCCAGCTCGACAAAGGCGCCGTAATCGGAAAGGCTGACCACTTTGCCGCGCACAGTAGAGCCGACCGGATATTTCTCTTCCACACCTTCCCACGGATGCGGCTGCAGCTGCTTCAGTCCAAGCGAAATGCGGTCCTTGTTCTCGTTAAAGTCCAACACAACGACTTTGATCTTTTCGTCAAGCGACACAACCTCGGACGGATGCGAGACGCGACCCCAAGAGAGATCGTTGATATGGAGCAGGCCGTCCACCCCGCCCAAGTCGATGAACACGCCGAAATCGGTAATGTTCTTGACGATTCCTTCGAGAACCTGGCCGCGCTGCAGTTCCGCCAAAATCTTTTCGCGCTGTTCCTTCATTTCCTCTTCGACCAGCACGCGGTGGGAAACGACGATGTTTTTACGTAAATGGTTGACTTTGACGATTTTGAAATCCATCGTGCGGCCAATGAGGGAATCGAAATCGCGCACCGGGCGAACATCGACCTGCGAGCCGGGGAGAAAAGCATCGACGCCGCCCAGATCGACGACAAAGCCGCCCTTGATGCGACGGATGCACTGGCCGCGCAAAATCTCGCCGCGTTCATAGGACTCGATGACGCGATCCCAGGTGCGCATGAAATCGGCTTTCCGCTTGGAAAGCACCAAAAAGCCTTCCTTATCTTCAATTTCGTCAATGAGCACTTCAACCGAATCGCCGATCTTTAATTCCGACAGGTTGTCGAATTCTTCGACCGGCACAGTACCTTCGGACTTGAAGCCGATGTCGATAGAGACTTCTTTTTCGCCGATCGCCAGAACTCGGCCGACGACAACCTGACCTGCCTTGAAATCGATCAGAGTGTCTTCATAGAATTTGGCCATTGCCTCGAACTCTTGCTCGGTGTACTCTTTTTCCATCTCATCGAGCTTGGCAATGTCCAAAGAGGCGGGATCGCCGGTCGACGGTACCTGTTGCGATTTGATCTGCGAGGCGATCGGGTCCTGAAAGTCCGCAGCCGTCGAACGATCGGCTGTCTCGGGTGCAGCTGTGAGGCCGCCTTCGAGGTTGGAGGCCAAATTCTGCTCCTCATTCGAAGTCGGGTTAGGGTTAATTGTTTGATCCATGATGGGTTTGTTCCTCCTTTTGTGTATTTTCACCCCTTAGTGGGGACTTTATCAAAGCGTCGCGCACCTGCTCGAGCTGATGAAACGGCGTCGAAGCGCTGCCGGTGACGCCGACAATATCGCTTTCCTCGAACCACTTTGACTCGAGTTCTTCCGGCGACTCGATCCAGATCGTGCGCGGATTGACGGAACGTGCAGTTTCGAACAGCACGCGCGTGTTTGAACTATTTTTACCGCCTACCAGCAGCAGAACAGTCACCTGTCCGGCAAAATTTCGAATATTTTCCTCGCGTTTGGCCACTTGCGGACACATTGAACGCAGGACTGTCATCTTTTTCACTTTCAACTTGAGCCATTCGACCATTCGATCGAAATGAGCGGCGGCAATCGTCGTTTGGGCGGCAACTACGGTCGGAAGATCCGGCTCGACGTGCGTCGCGTCCCGCTCGTCGTTTACAACGACGGCTCGTCCTCCGCAGGCGCCGCTCAAGCCCTTCACCTCCGGATGGCCGGCTTTGCCGACAATGACCACCTGATAACCCTGGTCGGCGTAACGGCGCAATCGCTCCTGCAACGCGGCGACTGTGGGACACGTTCCGTCGATAATCGTAATCTCTTTTTCCTTCAACAGTTGCCGCAGGGATTCGGCAATCCCGTTCGCGCGAATCAGCAGCCTGCG
>JAPDQV010000018.1:8840-59981 GCA_034505495.1 candidate division KSB1 bacterium
GCGCAAAGAGTCCAAATCGCCGCGTTCCGCCTGCTCCTGGGCAATCGTCCGCAGACCCGCCTGCTCGAGGCGCGCCAGTTCCGTCGGATTGTGAATTACCTCACCGAGCGCATAACACTCGCCATGTTCCTGCAGCTCCTGCTGCAGCAGTGCCAGCGCGCGGCGAACGCCGCTGCACGGACCGGCATTCGGGTCGATCACCACCTTCATGGCTTAGGCACCGCGCTCCTTTGCCCAGCGGACGATCACATCCACCTGCTGCTCGATGGTGAGCAGGGTCGTATCGAGCTCCAGCGCGTCTTTTGCTCGGCGCAGCGGGCCGTGAGCGCGCATCATGTCGCTTTCATCGCGCCGGCGAATTTCTTCCATTATTTGCTCGAAATTAACCTCTATGCCCATCTTGCGCAATTCGTTTGCCCGCCGCTCCGCCCTTTTTTCCAATGAAGCGGTCATAAAGACCTTTAATTCCGCGTCGGGGAAAACGACGGTGCCGATGTCGCGCCCCTCCGCCACAACGCCGCCGTCTTGGCCGATGAGCCGCTGTTTTTTGACCAACTCTTCGCGTACCCCCGGATTGGCGGCGACCGGTGCGATGGCGCGGGTTACCTCCGGCGTGCGAATCTCATAGGAAACGTCGCAACCGTTCAGCAGAACCTGCAGGCCTTCTTCCCTTTTGATCAGCTCGATGATTGCCGAACGGACAAGTTCCGCCTGCCGTGTCGCGTCATCCATGACTTCGGGGTGCCGAAGCACCAACAAAGTGGCGGCGCGATACATGGCGCCGCTGTCCAGGTAAAGGTAATTGAGCCTATGCGCCGCATATTTGGCCGCAGTGCTTTTCCCCGATCCCGCCGGGCCGTCTATCGCAATGATAATGCCGTTTTTACGCGTCATTCGGCTTCCCTTTGCGCTGCAGACCGACGGCCTTGAACAGGGCATCCACTTCCTGCTGTTTCAGCATTCGCCAGCGTCCGCGCGGTAAATCTTCCAGCACCAATGGCCCGTATTGGACGCGCTTGAGGCTGCGCACCGAATAGCCCAGCTGCTCGAACATGCGCCGGACTTGGTGATAGCGCCCTTCGCGGATGCGAATTTCGATCTGCGCGGGGCTTGGGCCGTAATAGCGGGCGCTGCAGGGCTGCGTTCTGCCGTCTTCCAATTCGACTCCCTGCGTGAGGGCGCTGAAATCGTTCGGATCGAACGGCTGTTCGAGCTGAACCCGATAGGTCTTTTGTACCTTAAAGCGCGGATGCATCAGCCGATGGGCAAGTTCACCGTCGTTGGTTAACAAGAGTAGCCCTTCGCTGTTGCGGTCGAGCCGTCCGACGGGAAATACCCGTTCCTTCAGCTTGACCAAATCCAGAACGCTGCGCCTGCCTTTTTCGTCTTTGGCGGTGGTAATGACGCCTTTGGGCTTGTTCAGCAGTACATAGACTTTATTCCGCGGCGGATAAACCGGGACACCGTTGACGCACACCCGATCGCGGCCTTCCTCCACCGTCGTCGCGAGATCGGTCACCGGCTTGCCGTTGACCGTCACCCGACCGGCGGTGATCAGCTCTTCTGCGCCCCGCCGCGAAGCCAAACCGCACAAAGCCAGGTATCTATTCAGCCGCATCGACCTGCTCGCTGTTTTGCTCCTGCTCCGCCTGCGCGTCGTCTTTTCTCGCTTCCTCCGGCTCAAGTACCGGCTCCAGCCCGACTTCCGGCATTTCCTTGAGGAGTTGACTGCCTTCGCCGGCCGCCAACAGCTCTTCGACTTCTTTCGGCTTGGGCAGATCGGAAATGTCGTTGATGCCGAAATAGCGCAAAAACTCGGGCGTCGTTTTGAACAACAGCGCGCGCCCGGGACCCTGGTCGCGTCCGGCAATGGTTATCAGCCGCGCATCCAATAAAGTCTTGATGACGCCGTCCGAGTTGACGCCCCGAATGGCCGAGACTTCGACGCGGCTGATTGGTTGCTTGAAAGCAATGATGGCCAAAGTTTCCAAGGCCGCGCGCGACAACCGGCTGCGGGCTTTTTCTTCAAAAAGCCGCGTAATCCAGGGCGAAAACTCGGGCCGCGAGACGAACTGCCATCCGCCCGAAATCTTTTTAATGGTAAAAGGCCGCTCGGCGTAATCCTGCTGCAGTTCGGCCAAAGCGGCGTTGATGGACTCGCTCGTCTCCTCCGGCAAAATTGCCAGTATCTGCTTTTCTGTGAGCGGCGTCTGTGACGCAAAAATTAAGGCTTCCAAAATGGTTTTCAGCGGATAGCTATCCATCGACTCTTTCGATTTGTATCGGTGCAAACGGTTCGCTTTGCACGGCGCGAATTTTCCCTTGCTTGATCAGTTCCAACACGGCGATAAAGGTGACGATCATTGTCAGTTTGTCATCCTCCGGCGCAAACAGTTCGGCAAACTCGATCCGCACTCGGTCCTTCACAGCCGCCAGAACCACTTCCATGCGCTCTTCGAGCGACACGCTGACGTCTACAACGCGATGAACGGGCACCCGGCTGCGCTTTTCAAGGATGGTTTTGAACGCCGCGACCAAATCGAACAGCGTCACTTCTGAGGCGCTCAACAGCTCCTCGTCAAAGCCGCTTTGTTCGATTTTAAACGCGCCGCGCGGAAAGAGCTTTGCCGCTTCCTTTTCTTTTTCGGCGAGATCGACGGCGACGTCCTTGAACCGTTTATATTCCAATAGACGGTAGACCAACTCTTGTCGCGGGTCTTCGATCTCTTCGAATTCTTCCACCTCGGGCCGCGGCAAAAGCATCTGCGCTTTGATGCGCATCAACGTGGCGGCCATCAGAATGAAATCGGCGGCCGCTTCGATGTCCAGCAACTGGATGATCTCCAGGTACTCTAAAAATTGCCGCGTAATCTCGGCAATAGGGATGTCGTAAATATCGACTTCATTTTTCTTGATGAGAAACAATAGAAGATCCAAAGGACCTTCAAAAGCATCCAGTCGTACTCTATATGACATCGATGAGTCTTTCCAAACGGGGAGGCGAAACCGCCGAGCATAAAGAAGGCCGCCTTGAAGCGGCCGATCGGTCCATCATGCAGGAAACACAAGTTTGGTTAATTCATGTACAAATAAGGCTTCCAGCACTGCTCGTTCATTCCGATGAAATGCTGCATGAAGAAAAGATAGTTCGGTCGCTTGGGGCCGCGCAGCAGCGTCATACCCGCTTCTTCCGGCGTGCGGTTACCCTTTTTGTTATTGCAGCTGACACATGCGCAGACCAGGTTCTCCCAACTGTCGTCGCCGCCGCGAGTCTTGGGGATCACGTGATCGATGGTCAAAGGACCCTTTTTTGTGCCGCAGTATTGACAGACAAAGCCGTCGCGGCGCATAATGTTGCCTCTATTCAGCTCCACCCGCTTGAACGGAACGTGGGCGTAGCTCTTGAGGCGGATAACGCTGGGCAACGGAATCGCCAAATACTGCGACCGAATCAAAAGGTTGCGGCTTTCGATGATTTCAACCTTTTGCAGGAACATCATAATGACGGCTTTGCGCGCGCTGACGATGCCCAGCGGCTCGTAGTTTTGGTTCAACAAAAGGACCTTTGAGTTCATCATCGCGGTTTTTCCCGTCGGTTTTTAAATTCAATTTAGCGGAAAAACCGCAATAAAGCAAGAAATTTATTGCTTTTGACGAGTCAAGACAGCGGAAGCTTTTCCGCTTCGTCGATCAGCATGATGGGGATGTCCTCTTCCACTCGATAGCGCAGCCCGACGGCTTTTTCCGAAATCAGGCCGCACTCCGAAGCGGTGCACTTGCCGTTTTCATCCAACGGCATGCCGCAGGAAGGGCAATGCCGATTCAGACAGGTCAAAGTGTCCTGTTCGGCATCATAGAGCAGATCTCCCTTGCAGGAAGGACAAACCAACAACTCGAGCAGTTTTGCATCAACCATAATTCCTCACACTCTTACTCTTCTTTCCAAACGCCCATGGCCGCATACTTTTCGATTCGCCTCCGGACCAGCTCGTCCGCCGGGATTCGGCACAGCGCATCGAGCTCTTCGATAAGGACCCGCTTGACGATTTCGGCGGCCGCATCATGGTCTGTGTGCGCGCCTCCTTCCGGCTCTTCGACCACGCGATCGACCAATCCCATTTCGACCAAATCCGGCGCCGTCACCTTCATGGCTTCGGCGGCATGCTCGGCCTGCGAAGAGTCGTGAAAAAGAATGGCCGCGCAGCCTTCGGGCGAGATCACCGAATACCAGGTGTTTTCCATCATCATTACGCGGTCGCCGACGCCGATCCCCAAAGCGCCGCCGCTGGCTCCCTCACCGATGATCAGGATGAGAATGGGGACCGGCAGTCGCGACATTTCAAAAAGGTTGCGGGCGATCGCCTCCGCCTGACCGCGCTCCTCCGCGCCGACGCCCGGATAAGCCCCCGGCGTGTCAATGAAGGAAATGACCGGCCGATTGAATTTGGCCGCCAGCTTCATGATGCGCAACGCCTTCCGATAGCCTTCAGGATGCGGCGAACCGAAATTACGGCGCAGTTTCTCCTTGGTGTCCCGCCCCTTCTGCTGGCCGACAATGGCCACCGGCCTGCCGTCCAATTTGCCGATGCCGGTGACCATGGCCGGGTCATCGCCAAAAGCCCGATCTCCGTGCAGCTCGATGAAATCGGTGAAAATTCGCTGAATATAGTCCAACGTATAAGGCCGCTCGGGGTGCCGCGCCAGCTGCACCCTCTGCCAGCGGGTCAACCGCGAATAGACGGCCCGGCGCAGCTTTTGCGCCTTGAGCTCCAGTCTCTCGATCTCTTTTATGATCTCGAGGTCTTCGCTCAAAGAGTATTCCTTCAACTCGGCAATGCGCCGTTCGATCTCTACGATCGGCTTTTCGAACTCTAGGATGTATTTTCGCTGCGTTTTCATGGTTTCTTCTTTCGCAATTTTGCCGTCATAAAGAGAATCTTTAAATCAAGAAAAGGCGAATAATTTTTTAAGTAATAAATGATGAATCGCTTCCGTTCTTCATCATTGGTGATGGCCGGAGAGGGAAAATCGTCGAGCGCCGCTATTCCTGGTTTCAACAATGCGGTTTCGATCTCATAGCCGTTGTTAAAGCTGCGACCGACGATAGACAGCTCTCCGCGCAGAACCGCAGGAAGCAGCGGATAAATACGCCAGAATGAATCGCTTTGAAAGATCTGCGCCGATACGGTTCTGTTGCGTCCGTCCTTTATCGGCAACGACACGAGCGGCGCTTTACAAATCCACCGCAACCGACAAAACGCCGGGAATCCCGCCGTCAACAATACACCGGCCGCAAAGATGTCGAAAGAACGCTTGAGAAATTGAAAACTCTTTTTGTAAAGCCGATAATCGATGTCAATAAACGGAATATCTTCCAGATAATCAAGCGTGGCTTTGCCGATCACCACATCCAGTTGACTGGGCACCATTTTGAAACTGATCTGCAGGCCTTTGGATCGGGCGATCGCAGCCAGCATTTTTTCATAGGGAAGCGCTTCGGCGGCAAAAATAACTTCGTGCGCCCGCTCCCGTCTGATGATTTCCGGCAAGTCGGGGAGAAATCCCACCACTGATACCCCTTCAATGGTTTCCACCGACGGATCGTTTTCGATGAGCACAACACCGGTCGCCTCATAACGTCCGGAGCCGGCATTGCGCAGACGACGGATAATCTGGGCGCAGGCTTGCGCATCGCCGACGACCAAAGAACGGCGTTCCAGCAAATATTTGCCGAATATCTTGGATAAAAAGGAGACACGATGCCGCAGCAAAAAATTGAGCATTATGCGCCAGCCGGGAAGGAGAAGCAGATTGATAGCGCCCGAAAGCAGAACGACGGCGCGGGAAAAGGCATATTGCCGCAGGAAAAAAGTGATCGACGTGTTGATCAGCCATCCCAATAGGACGCCCGATGAGGCTTTGGCCGCTGAGAGGTGATGGCGCGAATAGCACCCGTAAGCCCCCAGAGCGGTTATCCAAACGATCGAGTAGATTAAATAGACCGGCAGAAACGGCTGCCAAGGAAAAGAAGGGAAAAACCGCCACAAAATCGCCGCAGCCAACGAAGCTGCCATAACACCGGCATCGAAAAGGGGCCAAGCGGCTTTACGAAAGAGTGCGCCGATAAACGAAAGCGCGGCACGAAGATAAATGGCCATCAGCAGGCCCCAAAGAGAAATCCAGGCGATCCTTTTTTTGAAATGCTTGCGCACAAACAGCCGCATGGCCTCATAGAACAAAAGCCGCTGCTGCAGCAGGCTCTTTTTGGAACTTTCACCCTTGAAGTGAATGATTTGCGTGTACGGCACATAGCGAATACGGTAACCGGCCTCACGGATTCGGTAACACCAATCCAGGTCCTCGCCGTACATAAAAAAATCCTCGTCCAGCCCGCCGACCTTTTCGATGACTGAACGACGGACGAACATAAACGAGCCGGAAATGGCCTCAACATCCGCCTCCTGATCCGGATCGAGAAAAGTCAAATTGTAGCGTCCGAACCAGCGGCTTTTGGGGAAAAGAGCGGCCAGACCGACGATCTTGGTAAAAGCCACCCACGGCGTCGGGAAACTGCGTCGGCAGGCCGGCTGCAGAGAGCCGTCCGCGTTCAGGATCTTGGCGCCGACCATACCGACGTCCGGATGATCTTCCATGTAGCGCAAAAGGACATCGAACGTATTTTCCTGAACGATGGTGTCCGGGTTCAAAAGGCAGATGTATTGACCGGTCGCCTGCCGCAGAGCTTGATTATTGGCGCGCGCAAAGCCCAGGTTTTGCTCATTGGCTATCAGCTTAACATCGGGAAATTTTCTGCGCAGAAACGCTGCGCTGCCGTCGGAAGAGGCGTTGTCAACGACCCAGATTTCGCAGTCGATATGCCTGACGGCTTTCTGAACGGAAACCAGCGCCTGCTCGAGGAATTCCCGAACGTTATAATTTACGATAACGATGCTCAGCGTCAAGTCGGCCTCAGAAGAATATCGATCTTGAATTTACAAAAGCGGAGGGTGAGAAACAATCAGATTCTGAATTCTCTTCAAAACAAAAAAGCCGGCATATCTTTCGATATGTCGGCTTGGCATCCCGTAGGGGAGTCGAACCCCTGTTGCAGGAATGAAAATCCTGAGTCCTAACCACTAGACGAACGGGACGTAATCCTGATCATTTGTGGGTGAGCGACGGGATTCGAACCCGCGACCTCCAGGGCCACAACCTGGAGCTCTAACCAGCTGAGCTACGCCCACCGTCTCCTCTGTGAGCCCTTTCCCACAAAGCAAACAAATTTAAGAGTTTTTCAGATTAGAGTCAAGCCATTTTTAGCCGTTTGCACGATCTTTTGCACTTTCTGCGGTTCATTGGTGATGAATCGGCCGACGCCAAGCTGCAAAAGTCGGTTTACATCTTTTTCCTCGTCCACGGTCCACACGATGATTTTTTTCCCCGCCTCTGCCGCACGCGCACAAAAGAGTTCATCCACTAAACGATGATGCGGCAGGACGAACTCCCAGCTCCCTGCCAATTTTTTCCTGCCGTTCAACAACAGGCCGGTTCGCAGATCGGGACGCATCGTTTTGAATTCCTCGATAATGCTCGAATCAAACGAAGTGATCAAAAACGCATTTGCTTTGTGCGGCGGAATAAGGGCCGAAAGGCGTTCCTTCAAAAGTTTACTGTCGCGGCATTTTTTGATTTCGACGTCGACGAGAACCCCCTCCGCTTCGTCGAGCACTTGCGCCAAAGAGGGCAGCCGTTCACCGGCAAATTGCTCTGAAAACCACGTTCCGGCGTCGAGCGTCTGCAGCTCGGCCCATGTTTTGCGCTCGACTCGGCCGCGGCCGTTCGTGGTTCGGTTGACGGTTTCGTCGTGGATGACAATTAGTTCGCCGTCTGCCGTCAGCTGCACGTCCAATTCAATCCCGTCCACGCCGAGGGCAAAGGCGCGACGAAAAGCCGCCAAAGTGTTTTCAGGCGCTTCGCGGGAGGCGCCGCGGTGAGCGAGAATGAGAAAAGGGTCGTCAAAGGATTTCGGCATTTGCTTTTTCAATATAAAGTCGTTCGACGATTCGGCTGAAGCCCAAACCGGCAAGGTAAAACGCCGTGTCATAAAAGTCAAATTGCGTGCCGAATACAAAACTTAACGGACGCGGCAGATTCCAGGAGCGCGGCAGTCCGGTTGCCTGAAAGGCTTCGACCGCCAACGCAAACAGCGCCACGGCCGCCAATCGCCTAAGGGGAGTCAATTTCTGCGCAACGGCCGAAAGAACGTAATAGAGCACGCCGACGATAAAAAAATCGCCAAGGTAGGCCTCGGCAAAAGCGTCTCCCGGCCCGCGGTAATATTTCGAAGCAAAAGCCGCGGCCAACCATACAGACGCTACGGCGCAATAAGCGAGCTTTTTGGTCAATCTCATCGGGTTTGCGCGAGTTTACGCAGGGCTTCCAACTGCGCCGTTGTGCCGATGGCCAAGAGACAATTTCCGGCATAAAGAGTGAGGTCGGCGGAAGGATTGATCTCGATCTTTTCCTCATGGGTGCCAACCCCGATGACCATTGCGCCGTCGGTTTTGGTGCGGATTTTCGACTCGTTCAGGCGAACGCCGTCGAGTTCACTTCCGGCTTCGACTTTGATCCGTTCAACCAGCAGATCGCTCTTTCCTCCCAAGGAAAGGGCATCGACCAGATCGACCATTTCCGCTTTGACGGCATAGGCGGCCATTCGCCGCGCGCCGATTTCAAAAGGCGAAACCACCTGGTTGGCGCCGACGCGCAGCAGCTTTTTACGCGCCGTTTCATCGGCGCCGCGCGCCACAATGTACAGCTTTTCGTTCAAAGCGCGGGCCGTCAACACCAGGTAGACGTTCGCCGAATCGTCCGAAATCGCCGAAACAAGCGCACGGGCATTTCTTACTCCGACTTTGAGCAGAACCTCATCTTCTGAAGCATCGCCGATAACGGCCAAGATATCCTGTTCGAGCGCCTCGTCGATTTTGCTTTCATCTTTATCGATCACGATAAACGGATGTCCAACGGCGGTCAGTTGGCGGCATACTTCGCGGCCGATTTTGCCGTAGCCGCACACAATGACATGGTCTTTTAGATTGGTTATTTCCCATACCATACGCCGACCTTTTAGAATATTGTTCAACTGTCCTTCGGTAAAAAAAGCGGCAATATTGCCGAAGGCATAGCCGCCGACTGCCAGTCCTCCGAAAATCAAAAAAATGGTAAACAACTGCGCTTCAGGGGTCAGCGGTGCAATTTCGCGAAAACCAACCGTGCCGATGGTTATAACGGTCATGTAGAGGCAGTCGATGAGTTTCCAACCCATCAACTGGCGATAGCCGATCACACCGAGTCCAATTAGCACAAATAAAAGAGCTACGGCAATAAAAAGCCGCCGTAAGACTCTGCGGTATTCGCGAAAAGCCAGACGATAGCTGTAGCTGCTTTCTTTCAGCACCGACGGCATGATGATGATCGTTCTCAGTAACTTTTCATCTAGACATACTCGGACCAGCTTTTAATCTGAAGATCGGCGAGAGTATGTTTGGCTACGGCCTCGACGAAACGTCTGGCCAACTGCAGATTAGTAAACAGAGGAATGGCGAAATCGACGGCACGGCGACGAATGATGTAATCGTTGGTCAGTTCTTCTTCCTGATAGTTTTTGGGAATGTTGATAACCAAGTCGATCTTTCCATTTCCAAGATAGTCCAGTACGTTCGGTTTTTCTTGGGAAAGCGGCCAATGCAAATGTGTAACTTTAATTCCGTTGGCCTCCATAAATCGAGCCGTGCCGCCGGTGGCATAAAAGTTCATGCCCATTTTCTGCAGGAGACGGGTGCTTTCCAGAAACTCGGCCTTTGATTCGATGGGACCGGTGGACAGCAGGATATTCTTGATCGGCAGCTTGTATCCCACGGATAATAGCGCTTTGAGGAAAGCCTCCTCGAAATCATCGCCCAGGCAGCCCACCTCACCAGTTGAAGCCATTTCGACGCCCAGCGTCGGATCGGCGCCAATGAGTCGGGTGAAGGAAAACTGCGGCGCTTTGACGCCGACGTATTCCAAATCGAACGCCGAACGGTCGATGCGCGGCACATGATGCCCCATAATCACGCGCGTCGCGATGTCGATAAAGTTCATTTTAAAGATTTTGGAGACGAACGGAAAGCTTCGCGATGCGCGCAGATTGCACTCGATGACCTTGACCTCGTTGCCGCGCGCCACAAATTGCATGTTGAAAGGACCGTTGATTTTGAGCGCCTGTGCTACCTGACGGGCAATCTTTTTGATGCGGCGGGTCGTCTCCAAATAAGTCCGCTGCGGCGGTAAAACCAGCGTCGCATCGCCCGAATGAACCCCGGCGTTCTCGACGTGCTCGCTGATGGCATAGAGCAGCAGCTCGCCTTCCTGCGCAACCGCGTCGATTTCGATCTCTTTTGCATTTTCGATGAATTTAGAGATGACCACCGGATGGTCGGCTGAAACATCGGCGGCTTTGCCGAGGAATTTCGTCAGCTCTTCATCATGGGTCGCCACACTCATGGCGGCGCCGCTAAGAACGTAGGACGGCCGCACCAACACCGGATAGCCGACCTGATTGGCGAACCGAATCGCCTCATCCACCGATGTCAGCTCCTTCCACTGCGGCTGATCGATCCCCAACTCGTCCAACAGCCTGGAAAACTTGTGGCGGTCTTCGGCCTGATCGATGCTGTGCGCCGAAGTGCCTAATAGCTTGACACCGGCGCGGTGCAGCTTAAGGGCCAAATTATTGGGAATCTGCCCGCCCATGGAGACCACAACACCGAGCGGCTTTTCCTTCTCATAAATATCCATGACGGTTTCGAAGCTCAGTTCGTCGAAATAGAGCTTGTCGCATTCGTCATAGTCGGTGCTGACGGTTTCGGGATTGTAATTGACCATGATGGTCTGATAATTGAGCTCGTCGAGGGTTTTGACGCAGTTGACGCAGCACCAATCGAATTCCACCGAGCTGCCGATGCGGTAGGCGCCGCCGCCCAGCACAATGACCGAATTGCGGTTGAGAAAATCGATGTCGTCTTCGGCACCGTTGTAAGTAAGATACAGATAATTGGTCTGCGCCGGATACTCTGCCGCCAGCGTGTCGATCTGTTTGACCTTCGGCGACAGGCCGTAGGCTTTGCGCAACTCCCGCACTTCGTGGTCGGTCATCTTGAGCGCGCGGGCAATCTGCTTGTCCGAAAAGCCGTGCTGCTTGGCCTCTTCCAGCAGCTCTTTGGGACATCGCTGCTCGCCCACCTCCAGCAGCCGCTTCTCGATTTCGACGATGTTTTGTATCTTGTAAAGGAACCATTTATCGATATAGGTCAGCTCGTAAATCTCGTCAATAGAAATTCCGGCTTTTATTGCTTCGGCGACGGCAAAGACGCGTTGATCGGTCGGTTCCGCCAGTTCCTTGCGCAGATCTTCGAATTGGAACGCTCGGTTCAAGACCAAGCCGTCGGCGCCGATTTCGAGCATTCGCAGTCCTTTCTGCAGCGCCTCCTCGAACTTTCGTCCAATCGCCATCACTTCGCCGACAGACTTCATCCCCGAGCCGATGCGTTTGGAAACCTGCTTGAACTTTTTCAAGTCCCAGCGCGGAATTTTGACGACGATATAATCGAGCGCAGGTTCGAACGCCGCCTTGGTTACGCGGGTGATCGAGTTGGGGATATCCACCAGGCTGTAGCCCAGCGCCAATTTTGCCGCAACGTGGGCCAGAGGATAGCCGGTGGCTTTTGAGGCGAGAGCCGAACTGCGCGACAAACGGGCGTTGATCTCAATAACGCGATAGTCCTCGGATTTGGGATCGAGAGCGTACTGAATGTTGCACTCGCCGACGATGCCGAGATGCCGCACCGTGCGGATGGCGATCTCGCGCAGCTTGTGGTATTCGCGGTTGGAAAGGGTCTGACTGGGGGCCACGACGATGCTCTCGCCGGTATGAATGCCCATCGGGTCGAAATTTTCCATATTGCAGACCGCAAGGCAGTTGTCGTACTGATCACGGACGATCTCGTATTCGATCTCTTTCCAGCCCTGCAGGTATTCCTCAATAAGGATTTGGTGGGTGTAGGACAAGGCTTTTTGCGCCAGTTCACGCACTTCGGCCTCATTACGGCAAACGCCCGAACCCAATCCGCCCAGTGCAAAGCCGATGCGGATCATGACCGGAAAGCCGATCTCATGGGCGCGGCGGACGGCTTCTTCGAGCTCGGTCACGGCAAAGCTGCGTGGCGTCTTGACGCCGATCTGCTTCAGTTTGGCGACGAAAAGCTCGCGGTCTTCGGTGTTGCGGATGGCTTCTACGGGAGTTCCCAACACGCGCACACCGTAGCGGGCCAGCACCCCGCTCTTGTCCAGCTCTAAACCGCAGTTCAACGCCGTTTGACCACCGAAGCCGAGCAGAATGCCGTCGGGCTTTTCTTTTTGAATGACCTGCTCGACAAAATAGGGGGTCACCGGCAGGAAATAGACCTGATCCGCCAGATGCTCGGAGGTCTGGATCGTCGCGATGTTGGGATTTACCAAAACGACATAAACCCCCTCTTCCTTGAGCGCCTTGATGGCCTGACTGCCGGAATAATCAAACTCTCCCGCCTCGCCGATTTTCAGCGCCGAGCTTCCCAAAATGATGACTTTTTTAGGCAAAACCGTCATATCAGCATCCTTTTAAAATCGTCAAACAAAATGGCCGTATCAACCGGGCCGGGAGCAGCTTCGGGGTGAAATTGGACGCTGCAGAAAGGCCGAGTTTTGTGGCGAATCCCCTCGTTGGTGCCGTCATTGGCGTTGACGAACCAGGGTTCCCAACCCTCCGGCAGCGTGCGGCCGTCCACCGCAAAGCCGTGGTTCTGCGAAGTAATGTAGCAGCGTTTGGTGCCGACCTCGACACACGGCTGGTTTTGGCTCCGATGACCGAATTTGAGCTTGTACGTATCGGCTCCTGCCGCCAGGGCAAGGATTTGGTTGCCCATGCAGATGCCAAAAATCGGCTTGCCCCGCTCCATCGCCCTGCGCACGATTTCCACCGTTTCGCGGCACATTTTGGGATCGCCGGGTCCATTCGAGATCATCACGCCGTCGTACGGCTCTTGGGTAAAATCATAGTTCCAAGGTACCTTGCGTACACGCAGCCCGCGTTGCAAGAGGCTGCGTACAATGTTATCCTTGGCCCCGCAATCCACAAGAACGACCGTCTTTTCTCCCTCTCCGTATTCAATCGGCTCCGCACAGCTCACCTTTTCGACCAAATTGATTTTGTTCGGGTCATAAAAGGGAAGCTCCTCGTTGAAAAAGAGGATTCTGCCCAGCATGGTCCCTTCTTCACGCAGACGCTTGGTGAGCATGCGCGTGTCGATGCCGTAGAGTCCCGGGACATTGTGCTCGACCAACCATTCGCTCAGACTTTTTACGGCATTCCAATGGTTATAATGCTGCGAGACCTCCGAAACGATGAGCCCGGTAATCTTGATGCCGGTAGACTCGAACCATTGCTCGAGGCCGTCGACGATTCGCGATTCAGGAACGCCATAGTTGCCGATCAAAGGATAGGTCAGCACCAGAATCTGACCGTAGTAGGATGGATCGGTCAAGCTTTCCGGATAGCCGACCATGCCGGTGTTGAAAACAACTTCACCGGTAACCGAGCGCGTTGCACCGAAAGACCATCCGTAAAAAACCGAACCGTCTTCCAATTCAAGGCGGGCTTTAATTTTCTTTCTGTCCATCTCTTTCCCTGTCGTATAGGTACTGAAAACCCCAAGACACAACCGTTACGGCGTGTTTTGGGGTTTTAACTTGACAACGGAAAATATCAAGTTTTTGACAAAATTACAACGCTTTCATTTCGGGATTCTTTTCCGGTAAGGTTGCTTCTGCACTAACTTGTAAAATTTCGTTTTCAGCAGCCGCGTCGACGCCGTCGGCGCTGAATGGTTAACTTTCAGAAATTAATAGAAATTAGCCGCATAAAATATCAATTGAACAGATCTAAGGTGGGCGAGGTCGTTTCAGGATAAGCGAAATATGAACACTATTGTTTTTCGAGTTTCGGTTTCAATATTTCCCTTGATAACGGAAAGGAATAAAATTAAATTGTTCTGCTTTCGCAACCCATTCCAGCAAGAGGCCTGTAATGAAAAAGCTGCTTCCTCTACTTCTCCTCCTATGCCGTTGCGGTGCCGGTCCGGCTTGGGAGACCTTTCCAAAAATCGACGCTCATATTCATATTCACGCCTTTTCACCCGATTTTCCGCTCCTCTCCCAAGGCCTAAATTTCCAACTAATTACCATCTGCACCGGTTCCGAGGATTCGATAAATATAAACCGTCAGAAGACCTGGGCAATGCAGCAGCAAAAGCGCTTTCCCCATGTGGTTGCTTGGATCACCACCTTTTCCATGCAGGGGTGGGGAACGGAATCCTGGCAGCAAAACGTCATCGACGGGCTGAAAAAAGACTTTGCGGCCGGTGCCGTCGGCGTCAAGGTTTGGAAAGATATCGGCATGACTTTTCGCGATTCGGACGGCAGCTTTATTTTCATCGACGACTCTCGCTTTGATCCCATTCTCGACTTTATTGCTTCCCAAGGCAAAACCCTCGTCGGCCATCTGGGCGAACCCCGCAACTGCTGGCTGCCGCTCGACTCGATGACCGTCCGTAATGACAGCAGCTATTTTGCTCAGAATCCCCAATATCACATGTACCTGCATCCCGATTTTCCTTCCTACGAACAGCAAATCCGAGCGCGCGACAATATGCTCGCCAGGCATTCCGATCTCCGCTTTGTCGGCGCTCATCTCGGCAGTCTGGAATGGAATGTGGATGAACTCGCCGCCCGTCTTGACCGTTTTCCCAATATGGCGGTGGATATGGCGGCGCGCATTTGCCATTTTCAGGTGCAGAATAGAGACAGAGTGCGGCGATTTTTCTTAAAGTACCAGGACCGGTTGATCTACGGCACCGATATTCTCGTCACGGACAATGCGAATGCCTATGCCCGCCATGTTTCGACATGGTTGGAAGATTGGCGTTATTTTACGACAAAGGAAAAATTGACTTCGCCCACTGTCCGCACGCCCTTCTGCGGCTTGGATTTGCCGAAAAGCGTTCTGAAAAAGATCTATCATGATAACGCCGTCAAATGGTTTGCATTGGAGACGGATTTTAAACGATAATTTCTTGTAGGAGGAAAATGCCATGACCAAAACATGGAGGATGGTTCTCGCGCTCACCGGCTGTTTGATCGCTGCTCAGCCGCTGCCGGTTCAATATGAAGAACTGTCGGCTCCTCAGTTTCTGCAGGCACTTGAGCGATCCGGGAAAATCTGCATCATTCCTCTCGGCATCTTGGAAAAGCACGGGCCGCACCTGCCGTTGGGTACCGACCTGCTGGATGCCCGTCGAATCTGTTTGTCGGCGGCGGAGCAGGAATATGCGGTCGTCTTTCCGCCCTATTATTTCGGCCAAATTTACGAAGCACAGCATCAGCCCGGCACCATCGCCTACAGTCCCCAGCTGGTGTGGAACATTCTGCAGGAAACCTGTGATGAGTTGGGACGCAACGGCTTTGAAAAAATTATTTTGGTGAATGGTCACGGCGGCAACAATTACTTTTTGCCCTATTTTTGTCAGGCGCAGCTGCAGTCACCGCGCAGCTATGCAGTCTTTTTATTTCAGCCGGAAGAGGATCCGGCGATCAGCGAGGAGGTTCGCAAACTGCGCAAAACCGCAACGGGCGGCCATGCCGATGAGGAGGAAACATCAACCCTGTTGTCGCATCGGCCGGATCTGGTGCATACTGAGAAGGCGGGGGAACAATCAGGTGAGGATTTGAATCGACTGGCGGGGCTCACGCACGCCTACACCGGTATCTGGTGGTATGCCAAGTATCCGAATCACTATGCAGGCGACGGCCGATATGCTGACCCGCGCATCGGAAATTTGTTGATCAATTCCGAAGCAAGACAGTTGGCCGACCTAATTAAGCGTCTGAAAACTGATCATCGGCCGCTGGAACTGTTGCGCGAGTTCTACAAACAGGCCGCACAACCGACAAAAACGCCGCAATAGAATTGAATCAATTTAAACGACGAAAAAGTAGGGCGTTTTAAGCCATGCCCAAACTGAGATCACCGAATATTTTGATGACCGTTCCGTCTCGGGTGACGGACAATTTTCGCCCCGGAAAGGCCTGGCCGATTTTTCGACGCAGAAAGCGCAAGGCTTCGTTTTCAATCTCTTCTCGGATCGTCTCAGGCACGGGTTCGAGCGTGCGGAGTTTAATGTCCACCACATACCCTTTGCCGAATTCCGAACCCAGCCCAAGGGTAAAAAAAGCCGTGATGCTGAACAGACCGTCCTGAGAGGGATTCGCAGTCGTGCCTTTAGCGGGGCGCGCGGGATGAAGACTATAGCGTCCCGAATATTTCCGCTCAAAATAGTCATCGAGCTCATGCATGAGTTGATCCAACTGGATTTCCCATTGTTCAGCCGCCCAATGTCTCATCGAGGCACCTTTTTATTTAATATGGCTTTTTAATGTTGCTTTTTTAAATCACTTTTTCAAGAACTCTTTTTCTGCGCATTCCGGCAGTTTATTCGGTATAATATGAAAGATAAAGCACCTGGGTAAAATGAGGCATGACATGGAAAACATCAAATTAATTATTATTTGCGAAGAATGCGGCCATGTCGAGCATTTGGAGGTAGAAAGCGAGGAGGAAATATCCGCTAAAGTCGCCTCTTTTCGTTGCCCGGGAGAATGCCGCTCCTCAATGCACAGCTATCTTTCGATCCGCCAACTTCCCCTCTTTGCCGAAAGCGAAATACTGCACAATAAATGATCCTGCAATAAAAAAGCGCACGACTTGAAGCCGTGCGCTTTCTGAGGAGGGAGTCATGAAAAGGGACATCGACTGGTCTTCGTTTCCAATGTCCAGCTCTTTAATGCCTATCTAATCGTCAAGTTCCCAATCTTTTTGGGGTCGACTCTGTAAGTTGCCGCTTTTTACACTCGTCGGAGCGATCTGACACAATTTTACTATTCTCAATCTTTAATGAAAACGATAAAGGGGTTTTACCTTGCATTGATAAGGCTAAAATGATATATTTGAGCCGTTGAACGGCCAAATCGACCTTTAATCGAAACACAAGCTCTGGAAGGACCTCCCTTAATGGAGAGACGCCGCAAGCCGCACCGACGCCTTTACTTCTTTGTCGGACTTCTTTTCGGTGTAATGATCATCATTGCCATTGAATGGGGGGCAAAAGTCACATCCACCGACAAATTTTGTGATGCCTGCCATGTCCATCCCCACTCGACGACGAGTTGGAAAACCTCGCCGCATTATGACAACTCGGCGGGCATTTATGTACACTGCGTCGAATGTCATCTGCCGCCCAAGGATAGTCCCCGCTACTATATTGCCAAGGCGATAACCGGCGGCCGCGATGTGTATAGCTATCTTTTTAAAGACAAGTCCAAACTGGATTGGGAGGCGAGATCAACCGTCGAGGCGGCTGTCGAACATACGTTCGAGTCATCCTGCAGGCGCTGTCATCAGAACCTGTTTCCCCTTACCCTCAATCAAAAAGGGCAGGATGCCCATTTGTATTATCTCCAGCAAAAGGGGAATGTTAACTGCCTGAATTGCCATCTGCGCGTCGGACACTATTCGCACGAAGAACAAAAGGCGGAAAGCTATCAGGTGGTACAAAAGATCTCCGGACCGATTTATACCGCACCGGCGCGGGTCAATTCGTTCAAAAATTTCATTGAATTCATCCCCGCAACCTCTGTCAGTTTTGAAATGATTGCCATACCCGGCGGTACCTTTCTCATGGGTAGTCCGGAAAAGGAGCCGTTCCGACGACCGAATGAAGGACCCCAGGTAGAAGTGGAGATCAGCCCCTTTTGGATGGGCAAAACCGAAGTCACATGGGATGAATACGAGGCCTTTTACGCCGCCACGGCAACAGAAGGGCGATCCGATACGCAGGATCTGATGCGGGAGCGGTCCGTGGATGCGATCACCGGCCCCACCCCGCCCTATCAGCCGCCGGATCAGAACTGGGGCCGCGGCTCCCGACCGGCCATCACCATGACGCATCATGCTGCAACCGTATATTGCGAGTGGCTATCGAGAGTGACGGGCAAGAAATATCGCCTGCCGACAGAAGCCGAATGGGAATATGCAGCCCGCGGCGGCACACAAACTCCCTACTTTTTTGCGGGCGATCCGCGCCGATTTTCTTCTAAAGGCGCTTTGAGATTCCTCTTCAAGCCCGACACGACAGGCATTGCCTCCTACATCGTCTATCAGTTGAACAGCGGCAACAAGACTCAGGAGCCTTCCTTTGTCAAGCCGAATCCCTTTGGTTTGCTGAATATGTTGGGGAATGTCCGTGAATTCTGCGCCGACTGGTACGCGCCGGATGCCTATGCCGCTTATGGAAGCCGTGTGCGCGATCCCAAAGGTCCGGAAACCGGAACCGAGCGTGTTGTTCGCGGCGGCTCATTCATGAGCGATGCCGGCGATGTTCGCTGTGCTGCGCGCGACCATACGGACAGCGCTGCCTGGTGGAAAACCGATCCGCAGCAGCCTAAAAGCAAGTGGTGGTATTCGGATGTCAAAGACGTCGGTTTTCGCGTCGTTTGTGAACCAGACCCATCAATCATAACCCAAAGATAATAAACCTTAGGAGTGCACTCATGGACCAAGAATTCCGCGGTTTCAATCGAAGACAATTCATCGGCGCGGCGACCGCTGCCGGGGTATTGGCGTTTGCCTGCAGCAGCAAAGGAAAATCGGTCGACTATAAGCTTACCTCGTTGCTTCCCAAAGCGCCGGATGGGGCGGAAATCCGCGCCGGCGTCATCGGCTGCGGCGGGCGCGGTTCCGGCGCAGTCATGGATTTTTTGAGTGCAGGCAACAATCTCAAAGTGATAGCTCTGGCCGATGCCTTTAAGGACCGTGTCCAATCGTTAAAAGACCGACTCAAAAAGGAAAAAAACATCGAGATTCCCGAGGAGTACTGCTTTGTCGGTCTGGACGCCTACCGAAAGCTCCTGGAGATCAAAGAGATCAATTATGTCATCATCGCCACGCCGCCTTATTTTAGACCCTATCAGTTCGAAGCGGCGATCAATGCCCGCAAACACGTATTCATGGAAAAGCCGGTGGCTGTGGATCCGGTCGGCGCGCGTTCGATCATGGCGACCTCGAAAAAGGCCGAAAGTCTTGGCCTGAGCGTGGTGACCGGCACGCAGCGTCGGCATCAACATCACTATGTCGCGCTGTATAAAAAGCTTATGTCCGGGGCGATCGGCGACATTATTTCCGCCAACGTTTATTGGAACGGCGGTCAACTTTGGTACCGTACGCGTGAAAAGGGCTGGAGCGATTTGGAGTGGATGCTGCGCGATTGGGTGAACTGGACTTGGCTGTCGGGCGATCATATCGTCGAGCAGCACGTGCACAATATCGACGTTGCCTATTGGTTTTTCGGCAAGCATCCGGTCAAAGCGTTGGGGTTCGGCAGCCGTCAGCGCCGCATCACCGGCGATCAATTCGATAATTTCAGCGTCGATTATACGTTCGACGACGGCCGGCATATGCACAGCACCTGCCGACAGATCAACGGCTGCACCAACAACGTTTCTGAATATTTCAGCGGCACCAAAGGGTTTGCCAATTCGACCAGCAATCAGTCGCCCAAAGAGACCTACCTGCTCGACCGCAACGGAAAAGTGATTTGGACTTACAACGATGCCGTCAAGTCCGAAGGTATGCCTGCCGAGCCGATCAGTCCGTATATACAGGAGCACGTCGATCTGATCTGGGCCATCCGCACGGGAAATCAGATCGTCGAAGCAGAAAACACGGCGATCTCGACAATGGTCGCCATCATGGGGCGCCTCTCGGCCTATTCCGGCAAGCTGGTCACCTGGGACGAGGTGATGAACAGCAACCTGCAGATTGGTCCCAAACCGGAAGAACTCGAGTTTACGAAAAAGTACGAAATGGTCGTCAAGCCGGTCATACCGGTGGTCGGCCAAGCTTAATCCGGTTTTAGCAGATAAAAAAAGCCGCCCCCATATGGGAGGCGGCTTTTTTTGTTCGATTTACCTTGGATTAGAAATGGTATCCTAATCCTACGGCAACAGCGATATTGTTGCGATTGTAGGTTTCGACGAAAGGCACGCCGGCATAGGCGCCTTTGCGGCTCATCTCGTCATAGAGCGAATAGGCGGCGCCCAAATCGAGGGCCAGCTTGTTGAAAAGCAAATAGCGCAAACCGACGCCGACCGTATTACTGCTCAAATGGTGGCTGATGTCGGTTTGGTAGGCCTCGCTGACACCCGATTGAGTGCGGTTGTATCCGGCGCTGACCAGCAGGCATTTGGTCACATCGAACTCGAGACCCAAAGCAACCTCATAGGTGTTGTCTTTCATCAGTTTTTCCCGGCCGTTCCAATTCGTTTCCTGATCATAGTAATAGTTGACGGCCAGCGCAGCCCGCAGGCTTTTGAAAACCTCATACTGCGCGCCCAATGCCAGCAACGCCGGAAGATCGTTTCTGGACTTGGCCTTATCCGGGAAAAGACCGGCATCGTCGACTTTGGTATCATTGGTGAATTCTAACGGCGTGGCGAACTCGTAACGA
Source organism: candidate division KSB1 bacterium (assembly GCA_034505495.1). Taxonomy (NCBI): domain Bacteria; kingdom Pseudomonadati; species Candidatus Zhuqueibacterota bacterium. Next base: position 29,540 of record JAPDQV010000018.1, read on the forward strand.
ACGGCCACATTCAGCTTGTCCGTGGCCTTGACGTTGGCGCCGAGAATCGGAGCAAAGCCGTTCGCCGTTTGTTTGGCATCGACTTTTTTATCGGCGACCTGGGCGGCATAGGCTGCAGCAGCCGGATTTACAGCAGCAAGCTGCTGAAAGAAAGCCGTCGCGGGAATATAGTTGCCGTTCAATCCCAACGCTGGGAAAGTCGGATTGATCTGAATGCCCTTAATGCTTCCCTCATAGGTATTCACGGCCGAAACGAACCGTCCGCCGAAGGCAATCGAAGTGACATCGCTCAGCTTGTAAGCAACATCCAGCTGAACGCCATAGTAAACGGAGCTGCCTTTGAATGCAATATCGGCTTTATAGCCGGTCGTAGGAATGCCCAGCTTGCTGACGGCCGCCGGCAAACCGGAGATAGGCATCTCGAAGGCGGGCAGGCCTTTGTCGAAATCAGCCGAGCCGCCGCCGCCGACTGGGGCGAATCCCAACGCCACCGTCCATTCATTCCGCTTGTAGGCTGCATAAAAATTCGGAAATACCGGCGCGTTCACTTTGCCGATAAATTCTTTGGTGCCCAGAAGCGGAAAAGTGTTGTTGACTTTTTTCTCCTGCATGATGGTTTGATTGTAAAGCGCAAAGTGCCAACCGTCGGCGAGGTTGGCCAAGCCTGCCGGATTATAGTAGACGGCATCGATTTCCGTCGATGCATTCCGCGCCATGCTGCGGATGAATTGGGCGCTCTGATTGGAATTGGTGACGACACCGCCGGCGAAAGCGAATTGAATCGTCGCCGACAAAGCTACCAAGATCACCAGTTTCTTCATACGGTCTCCTCTCTGAGTTGGTTAGCAATTCTCAGGACTCATTCGCCTGAAATTTATTCAATATATGAATTCAACTCAAAGAATTCAAGGACTTTTTCAAATTTAGTTACATTTTCTAACATGTTCGCTTGGAAGCGTCTATTTCTTTCGTTGTTGGATCTTCCGCAGTCGATCGGCTGCGTCGCGGTAATGGCTGTCGCGTTTGACGATCTCTGCGTAGCACTCTGCCGCCGATGTCGGCTTTTTCTGCAGCTCATAGATCAAACCAAGCCGATAGTACGTCTCGAGCTCATCCGGAAAAAGGGTGAGAACCGGTTTGAGGATTTGTTCCGCTTCGGACAGTCTGCCGGTCCCTCCGAGAATAGCCGCCAGATAGTTGCGGGGCAAAGGCACTTCGGGATCGAGTTCGATGGCGCGGCGAAACGCTCGCTCCGCATCATCCAATCGGTTGCGGTTCATAAGGACAAAGCCCAAATTCGTCCAATCGTAGGCGAAATCGGGCGCCAATCTTATCATGATTTCGAGATGCTCGACGGCATTGTCGAGCAATTTCAGCCTTTCGCTTTCCGGCGAGACCAACTCCTGGGCGATCAACAAGTTAAGACTTGCCGCCTCTTCGCGATACCGATAGTCTTCGGGCTCTATGCGCAGCGCCTCGGTGACCATGTGCAGAGCCAGTAAAGATTCGCGGTAGAAATTGCGCGCAAAAGTACTCTCCAAATAATATTTTTCGGCCTCTGCATATCGATTTACCTTAGTAATGACCTCTTGTTGCTCATTAGATTCCAAGGTGGAAAAAACCAGTTTTCCCGACGGGGAAGCTTTGATTTTAATAAACTCCAAAAGGATTTCCGGAATCTGCGTTTTGTTCACCACGCGACTCAATTCGGCAATCGGTCGATCATCGGTATTCATGGGGATGTTTTTGAGGAAAACCGGAAAAGACGTTTCATCCATTACGTAATGAGCCAAAAGTTGAGGAGCATTTCCCAACGCATAGATATACAGATCGGCCTGAACATCGGGTTGTGCCAGTCGGGATTCCAGCCGTTCGTAAGGAATGCGCAGCGGTTCCTGAGTGCCGATCAACAGCAGGTGGCCGGGATTGACCAGCCAAAGGCTGGTGTGCGGAAAGACCGCAGAAAAGGCGGTAATTAGTGATTTGAATTCGATTGGCGAGAGCCAATTGGTGGAGGTCCATTGGCACATGATTCCATTGGAATTGAGCCGATTTCGGCAAATTTCATAAAACTCTTTTGTGTACAAGTTTCCGCTTAGACGCGCATGCACGGCATTGCTGGTGATCAGATCATACTTTTTCGACGTCATCTGCAGGTAGCTTCGGCCGTCGTCTTTGATTACATGGACATTTGGAAGATCAAGAACGTTTCCGTTCAGATCTTTAAAGTAACCGGCACAGGCTTGGACGACGCCGGGGTTGATTTCGACGCAGTCGATGCGTTCGATCCCCTGCGCAACCAAGGATTTTGCCGTCACTCCCATACCCAAGCCGATGACAAGAGCATTTCTCGGCTGCTCGTGCAGCAGAGCAGGCAGACAGCCGAGCATTTTGTGAACCCGAATGTCGCCGTATTCGGCAAAAGCGGTGACGGATCCGTTAATGGCAAGAAATCTGACCCCGTCGCTGTGCTGCGGCACGGCAATCGCCGCATCGGCGCCTTCTTTGTAAAACAAGAGACGATCGCCGGGGCGACGCGTCTGCCAGTAGCGAAAATAGCGGGAATCCGGCACGATCAACGCAAGCAGGACAAAAAGCCCCGCAGCGGCAATAGTCCAGATCCTTCTGCTGCGCTGTGTCAGCAAAGGGTTGAGAAGGATTGATAAAAGTCCAATTACCAAATTGATCGCCGCAGCCGCGACCACCGAATACACGACTCCCAGCAGGGGTATAAGGATAAATCCGGCCGCAAAAGAGCCGAATATCGAGCCGACGGTATCGAGAAAGCCCAAAACGCCCAGTCGGCTGCCGAGCCGCTTCAGGTTGTCGGTACACAATCGACTGACTACCGGAAAGGTCATGCCCATCAGCACGGCAGGTAGAACCATCACCAGAAAAAAGAGCAAATACTCTTTTCCCAGATATCGCCACCAGTCCTCGCCGTAGTCCAATCGCCACTTTGCCAAAAACTCAGCCAAACGGGCAAAACCGTGAAGCACAAGGATCGCCAAAGAGCCGATGGCAATTTCCAACCCCGCAAACAGCATGAGCAAATTTTTATGTCGGTCAATAAATTTGGAAATGATAAAGCTGCCTAGGGATAAACCAAAAATGAAGGTGAAAATAACCGTAGTGTAGAAATAGAGGCTTTTATCATATGAAAAGCCGAGCAGGATTCTGGTATAAATAACCTCATAAGCCAAAGCCGTAAAGCCTTCGATTCCAAAGGCAATAAGGACAAAGCGAACGACCCTTTCGGGCAAAACCTGGACCGGCGTGCCTCTAAGGTCGGTTAACCTCTCCCCCGTCGGTTTCAGCCTCTTGGCCTTCAAATCGAGCAAAAACGCCGCTGCACCTGTAAATAGATTCAGACCGGCTGCCAGCGTCATGGTCCAGGTTTGGCCTAAGGAGCGGATCAATACGAATCCGGCTAGAAAGCAGCCGAGCATGGCACCCAAGTTATTGACGCTGTAAAGCCCGCCGACCTGCCGTCCCATCGTATTCATTTTGGTGACAAAGAATTTGCTGAGAACCGGAAGTGTGCCTCCCATGAGCAGTGTAGGAATCAACAATAATAAAAAAGCCAAAAGAAAACGGTAAATCTGGGTGGCATAGAAACCAAGCGGCAAGACTTGATACAGTCCGAGGTACAGCCAAGAAAGCCCTTTGAAAGCGAAAGGAAAAGCAAGAGCAAAAAGACCGATACCCAATTCCAAGACGGCAAAGAGGAATAGGGGCCGCGGATGGCGGTCAGCATATCTGCCGAATATATAGCTGCCCAGAGCCAATCCGGCCATAAAGGCCGTCAGAACGGCTGCAGTGGAAAAAACATCAACGCCGAACACAAGACCGAACTGACGAATCCACACGGTTTGATAGACAAGAGCGGAGAATCCGGAAAGAAAAAAGAGAAACAAGAGCATAAAAGCCATTGTCAAACTCCCATTTAGAAGCTTTTTATTTACAAAGTAGCGACTCTTAAAGTCAAAAACAATCCTCATTTCGGGAATGAGGTCGGAATGCCGATGTAACCGCATGGACAATGCGCAGGGTTAAGGCGTTTTGTCCCGTTATCAGTTTTTGTCGAACCGGTCTTGACTGGACTCTGACGATTGTTTGTCGCTTTGTATGCCGATTTTTCGCTCAACACAGAAAAATCGACAGATGAATGTCAGTCATACACTTTTTTTTCAGCTTGAACGCAAATATCGGATAGGCAGCTATTGAATATTGATTTTATTAGACTAATCTCATTTGAAAATATTTCATCCATTTCTGGCATACCGGTTGCTAAATACAAGGCGGCAGCTGGAAAAATAGCAAACGGAAAGGAGGTATGAATATGTGGCTGATCAAGAGACCGAGAATAGAGATGGATTTTCCGCGTTTGGCTGATAGACTGTTCAATGAGTTTTTCAGCACTCCGTGGCTCGATCTGACGATGGATTCGACTGTATGGGCGCCGAAAATCGATATTAAAGAGAGCAAAGACAGTTATGAAATTCTTGCCGATCTGCCGGGCCTCGACAGAAAAGATATCCAAGTCTCTTTGCACGATAACGTTCTGACGTTGAAAGGCGAGAGACGGTACGAGGAAAAGCAGGAGGATCAAGATCGGTGCTATTACGAGCGATCCTACGGTCAGTTCTTCCGCAGCGTCCGTCTGCCGGATCGAGTCGACGAGAAAAAGGTGCAGGCCGAGTATAAGGACGGTGTTTTACGCATCAAGCTGGCCAAGTCGGAAGAAGCCAAAGCGCGGGAAATCGAGATTAAATAATAGTGAAAAAGCCCCGAGCGTAATACTCGGGGCTTTTTTTATTCTATGGGGTAAACGGGCACCGCCCTGCGAAACCAAAAGCTTTTGCCGTTGTCAAATACAATCTGAAAAGAACAAAGCGCCGTCGACACAAGGCGTTTTTTTTCTGGGTTATAAGGGGAAAACAAGAGTCCCAAATGCAGAACTTTGCTTTCGCCTGCGGCAATGTGCAGCTTTTCACCCTTTAGATCTTTTAATTTCGCCTCTTTCAAAAGTCGGGGATTTTTTTTGAACTCGGCGATGGTAAAAGGAGCTGAAAAAGCCTTTACCGGAATATCAGCGGATGCAATCTCTTCTCCGTCTAGAAAAGAGGCATATAATCCCTGATTTGCAGGAAGGATTTCAGCTATTTTGACGGGCGGTCCGGAATGGTTTGTGACGCTGAGGTCGAAAAGGACCAAATATTGTAGTGAACTGCTTTCTTCGTCGAAGGTCGGTAAGGCGAGATAGTTCTCTTCCTCGACGGCAATCTCGGATTGCGCCAGAGATTTTGCCTGAAAGGACTGTAAAAGGGCAAAGGCGGAAAGAACGAGTGACGCAACGGCAATCAACAAGGGAACAAAGCCGGTCTTTTTCATGGTTTTCTCACGCTTAAAAAAGTCAAAGCTCAACCTTTTCTTTTGCCGTAAGCATATTCGGCCAGCCTACTGCGCAGAAACAACCGGGCGCGATGAAGATTCGACTTTACTGCAGGCAGGCTCATGTCGGTCAGTTCGCAGATTTCCTTCAAAGATCGGCCTTCGATATCTTTCATCACGAAAACGGTTTTGAACTTGGGGGGAAGTTGGCGAATGGCCTCCTCCATTTTTTCGCGCAATTCCGAGTTTTCCACTGCTCGATGCGGATTGTTGCCGACCGAACGATTAAAAGCCTCCAATGCGCTTTTGCTGACCTGCATTTCTGCGTCGTCGAGATGACCGAAATCCTTTTTACGCTCACGCAGACGCATGAGGGCAAAATTGGCTGCTATCCGGTAGATCCAGGTGGAAAGAGCAGAGTCCCCCCTGAACTGAGGCAGAGATTGAAAGACCTTGAGAAAAGTTTCCTGCATGACGCACTCGGCATCCTGTTCATTGCCGAGCAGGCGCAGCGCGGTATTAAAGACGAGTTTCTCATTCTGCTTCACGATCGCGGCCATCGCCTTCTTGTCGCCCTTTTTGGCCAACTCGATCAATTCCGTCTCTGGAATCTCCCCGCTCATGTCTCTCAACCGACCTTCGATCATAAAGCCTTTGTCTTGACCGCCGAAAAGTTAGAAAAATCAAAAGAGAAAAACAAGCGCTTTCGATGACGCTCCTTTGCTTGTCAATTGACTGCTGAAGCTCATCCATAGGCCAAGCTGCGCGGCGCAACCTTTCCGCCTGCGCGAGGACGGTTGGATACGAGTCTGCTTTCCCTCCTGATGCCTTTTGCCAAACCGTCCAAAAGAATGATACCGAAAACAAAAAAGCCCTTCGTCAAGAAGGGCTTGCGTGAGAGGGCAGGGCAACTTTATTCTACTTCTTTGATTTCATATTCCCAGGTAATTTCAGCGGAATGCTTCAACATGGCCGAAACCGAACAATATCTCGTCATTGAAAGCTCGATGGCCTTTTCCACGTTTTCAGCTTTGATCCCTTTTCCTACGATTACATATTTGAGATGAATTTTTTTGAATACGGCAGGATGTTCTGTCGCTTTTTCCGCTTCCAATTCGATGTGATAATCCCGCACATCTTGCCGCATCTTTTTGAGAATCGAAATAACGTCCATGGATGTGCAGCCGCCCATGGCGATCAGCACCAATTCCATCGGCTTGTTGCCTGCCTCCGATCCCCCCAAAACCTTTCCGGTATCCATAACGACCCAATGATTAGAGTCTGATTTACCGGCGAGAGTCAGTCCATCAATTTGCTTGACTATTGCGTTCATTTTGTTATTTCCAAATAGTCGTTTAATTTGTTCACAAAAGCTTCAATCTCTGAATCGTTAAAGCCTTTTTTACGCAACACTTCTTCCAACGTACCCCAAACCGGCTCGCCGCATGAAAGACAGGCGATACCTCTTCGTGCAAGATACCCGACCGCTTGGGGATAGGCACTAACCAGTTCTTCGATATAAAGGCGCTTGAGATCAGTCATAGTCCCAGAAGAGTTTTGATGTCTCTCTCAAACACCGCTTTGTCCTGATACCCTACATATTTTTTGTAGATATTACCTTTTTTATCGAGAACAAAAGTGGTAGGGATAGCATTGATCTCGCCGACTTTGCTCATAATCTCCTGAGTAGCCAAGGCGTTGGTGTAGTTGATGCCGTAACTCGCCGAGAAGCGTTTGACTGCTTCTACTCCCTCACGGCCGAAGGCAATGCCGATCATCTCGAAACCGCTTCCCTTGTATTGTTTATAAAGATCAATAAAATGGGGAATTTCCATCCGACACGGCGGGCACCAAGTGTCCCAAAAATCAACGATGACCACCTTGCCGCGAAAATCGGAAAGTTTCATTTGTTGACCGTCGATGGTTATAATCGTAAAATCGAGGCCGCCGTTGTCTTTGGTCTGTGCCGACGCGGTGCCGCCGCCGACGGCGCTCTTTTCCTGCTTGGAACATGCCGGAACGACAAGCGATAAAACCATAACCGAAATTATGCCGAGAGTCATGAGTCTTTTCATTGCTTCTCCAATAATTTGTTATTGCCGTCTTGATCGAAAAGTTCATCCATGATTTGTTCGACGTTCCTAACCAGCACATTCTTGATCATGGAACTGACGCAGTGAGCATCCAGCTCCTGACAGAGCCTTTCTTTTAGTGCCATGGCCACACTGCGATTGCGGCAAGCGGCAAGACGCGCTCGAATATCACCGCAATAATGTCGAATAATGTCTGTTTCCTTTTCCATTGCAAAAATATGATGAAAAAGGAAACGAAAAGATTCACTCTATAGGAATCTTTACGCGCATTAAACAAAATGCGGAGCAAATAATTCCGATTTGATTTCTAACGAAAAACTGATAATTTTCGCAACCTTTACAAAGGAGCAGCGGAAACAAGATGAATTCGACAAACAGCAGATTTCAACGCATTGTTACGCATTCGGATTTCGACGGCGTGGTCAGCGCGTCGTTGGTATCGTTTGCTTTGGGCATCAACTTTATCGTTTTTACGCAGCCGCGCCTAATCGCCGAGGCGCGCATCTCTTTGACCGAAAAGGACATTGTCTGCGATCTTCCTTATCCGCTTGTATGCGGTATGTGGTTTGACCATCATGAAGGCAATCTGGAAGATCTTATTTACCGAAAAATCGATCCTTCTTTAGTGCCCGGCCGTTTTTCAGTGAAGGACTCCTGTGCCAGGGTGATTTTCGAACATTATGCCGACGTTGCATTCCCGCCTCATATGGCGCAACTGGTCGATGAGGCAGATATCATCGATGCTTTCAACTATAAAAGCATTGAAGAGTGGCGGCGCGAGACACCGGCGCGCATTGTCGATTCGACCATCAAAGTCAAAGAAGAAAGCGCCGAAGCCAAATGGGAATATCTGCGTCAGCTTGTCCGGCACATGCAGGATCATCCGCTGGAAGAGATAGCCCAAATGCCAAGCGTGAAAAAGCGTTATCGCCTTTATCAGCAGGAAGAAGAGCGGATGATTGAACAGATCAAAGATGAGATCAGCTTTTTGCCGGAGGACACGGAACATCGGGTGATGATCATCGATCTGACGCGACACAATCGACGCCCGAATCTGATCAAGCATTTGGCTTATCTGGTCTATCCGCAAGCCGAAGCGGTGCTGCAGGTGGCGAACCTTTACGAGGATCAGGTGAAAACCAACAATCTCTCCTTTTCCATGTCGCTGAGCCTCAACATGAACCAGGTCGAGCACCATAAAAACTTGGGAGAGATCATGCGCATCCTCAATCTGGGAAGCGGCCATCCTGGAGCCGCCGCCGGCATGTTGGCGTGCTCCTCGAAAGAGGAAATGCTTAAAAACAAAGATCGCCTTTTACGGGAAATTTTTAATCTATATTGCAGTCAATAGCTAAAGGAATCATTTGAGCGCGCCGCAAACTGACGGGATGCAGCGCGCTCGATTACTAGGGGGGTAAAATCTTTTATCGCGAATTATTCGACGGTTCCCTACTTGAGCAGGGTCAATTTACCGCTGTGTCTCTCACCGTTAAAAGCTACGGTTACGACATAAATGCCCGAAGGCACAGGATTGCCGCCCTCATCGCAGGCATCCCAGGTCAATGAATGGCGACCGACGGCAAAGAAATTATCGGCCAATTGACGCACCAGCCTGCCGCGCCCATCGTAAATACAGACGGAAACTTGGCCTTCTTTAGGCAAATCGAAGGCGATCGTCGTCGTCGGGTTGAATGGGTTGGGATAGCTCGGCCGGAGGACAAACTGTTGCGGCGCGGCAACCGTAACAGAGGCAGAATCGACCTGTACCAACGCACCCGTGCGGTCGACCGCCTCTAAATCATAGACATAGGTGCCGGGCTGCAGATTATCGTCATCCCGAAATCTGTATTCTCCCCCCTCCTGCTGGATCAGCGTTGCATTGATCTTTTTTCGTTCCTCCTGTTCTCCTTTTCGGTAGAGATTGAATCCGGCAATGTCTGTCATAGTGGAGATGTGCCATTTGAGCTCCACGTTTGAAGGCGGCATAAAATGGGCTGTAAAAGAAGAGACCTCGACTTTGGTTTGCAGGACGAGTGTCCATACGACCTCGACGGCGTCGAGACCGTCAGAAACCACGCAACGGACTCGGTTCGTTTGGGGAAAAGAGGAATTCATATAGAGAGAAAAAGATGACTGACTGCCGATTGGCTTATCGTTGAGGTACCAGGTGTAATGAATTGGGTCCTCATCGGGATCGTAGACTTGGGTGATTTCAAAAGTCAGCCGGTCACCGTAATGAAACGGTACGGTCGAATCGAACGGCCGCTTTCCGATGATAATCGGCGGACGATTGCTGTTAACGGCCGTCGCGGTATAGATGACAAAGGCGCCGCTGCGAACGGAAGCTTTGAAGGTGTAACGGCCTTCGCGCGTCCCGAGCGCCGCCTGACATTCGGCGCGACCTGTAGAGTCGGAAACTACCGGTTGCGGCGTAAGGATCGTTCCGCCGTCGAGCGCCTCGAAAAAGACAGCCGTGTTGGGGCAGGGATTATTATAACGATCGCGTACCGCGACAACAAATTTTTGCGGCAAGGGCATCCGGACGCTTGCCGTTTGATTTTCGCCTTGAATTCGAGACAATGCGTAAGGCATATCCGGCATCCCTTGTACGTTGAACGTTACCGTCGGCGATCCCGCCTGCGGCAGACGAGCGAGAAAACGGTTCATACCGGCAATGACTCCAAGCACCGGTTCCGCAAGTGCCAAGCCGTCGGCGTCGGTTTCCACTATAAGAGAATCGCAGCCGTTGAAATGTCCGCCGCCGGAAACGACGATGAATTGCACCGCCTGGCGGGGCAAAGCGATGCCGTCGCTGGTGACCCGCACCTGCAGCGGTTCAGCGGGTTTTTGGCCGACAATTCCCTGTTGTCCGTTTCCGGAAACCAAAGAAAGGATTGCCTGATAGCGTTTAAATTCAACAAGTCCGCGCTGTTCCAATACCAAATTTTCCGGCATCAGATAAGCTAAAACGATCTTGACGCCCACGGCCGTCGAGGTAATATAGCCGCGAACAATGCCCTGCAAGTCGCTGAGTGAGTCGGCCTGCACAACCTGCGCGGCCTCGCCGATGACGACAAGATGCACCGCCTGTCCGACAACGGGGTTTCCGTTTTTATCCAACAAGGTGACGATCACTTGGGAACGACTGACCCCGTCGGCAGGCACCGGCGAGGTACAAATTAAAGTGGAACGCTGCAGATCGGCTTCCGGTCGATTGTCCGCCGTCTGCAGAGAAAAAATTACCGAGCTAAAGCCGGTCCTCGCTTCAACGAGAACGCTGCCGACCTGCGAACCCAGTTTTACTTTTACCTGAGCTTTGCCCTGCGCGTCAGTCTGCAGCGCAGCCGACCGGCTGCCGTTCACAACCGCATCGCCGGTTTTCACGGAGAACTCGACGGGGTAACTCTCGACCGAGTTGCCGAATCGATCCGTAACCTGCACCGTCAACGGCATCGGCAGTTCGGTATTCGGCGCGCCCACCTGCCTGTCACCGCCGGCGATAAAAAGCTGCGACGCTTCGCCGCGTCGGCTTTCGGCATAAAGCGTAAGCGGTGAATTATTCATTCCCGGCGAGCTGACGCGAACCAAAGTGCGTACTCCTGCGGTTCGGCCGAGAGTCAGTAACGCGCTCGCCAGGCCGTCGCCGGCAACTCGGACGGTAATACCCCTCTGTCCCCCAAAGTGACCATCGCCATCGGTTACCTCGAAGCGCACGTCGCAGGAACGCATCGGCATTCCTGCAATATCGATGCATTTAATGACGAACGGCTGGGGAAGCGGCTCGCCGACGACGCCGACCTGCGCATTGCCCGAAAGAACGATCATGCGGTCAGGCGTCTGCTGCGCCGGCTGAAAATCAACGACAGCCTGTGCCTTTAAGGTTACATTGGCGCCCAATACCTTGGCCGAAATGACTTTCGGCTCCGGCACCGTGCTTGTTAAAAAAGCCCGCAAAATCGATTGTTCGTTGGTAATGGGTCGTTCATAAATAATCCGGTTCCCATCTCCGGTTGAATTAATCACAACCGTATAGCCGCTGCCGAGCGGCTGATTGAGACTGTTACGCAATTCAACAGTGATGACGGAGCGATCGTCGCCGTCGGCCAGAACCGGCGTAGTGGCCGTCAGCAGCGAATTGACGGCGCTGATGTCCGCCGCCGGAAATGCCCAATAAATCGGCGAATTGAGCACCGGCTGCTCGGCCTGGACTGCCGCGGTAAGCACATTCGCCGCGCCGAGATAAGGATCCGGCGTCCATCGCACGGAGGCAATGCCGTTGATATCCGTTTGTACGGTCTTTTGCCTTTCGCCTTCCAGATGTCCTTCGCCTTGCGTAACGGTAAAGAGGACCGGAATGCCTTCCAGCACATTGTCGAATCGATCTTTGACCTGAACGGAAAAAGGTTCCGGGAAAATTGTGCCGGGGATCAGGGTCTGATTGCCGCCGCCGCTCATGACCACGCGGAAGGGCCGGTCAGGCCGCGCCGTGGCGGTAAACTGCACCGTAAAGCCTCCGGCACTTGCTGAAAGAATCTGTTGCCCGGCCTGTCCGCCTAAGGTCCAGGATACTTTGGCTTTGCCTTCCGAGTCGGTTACTACGGTTTTCGAAACGACACCGTCTAAGCTTCCGCCGCCCTGCATTACGCGAAAGGTCACCGTTTCATTGACGACCGGGGTGCCGGTGGACAAAGTCACTCTCACTTCCGGCTGGATCGGCAGCACGCTGCCGACGGTTGCTGTCTGCTCATCTCCGTTCAGCTTAGTGACCAAAACCGTTATGGGCAGCGCCTGCAGGGTGAAACGGATCGGCGAGTTCTGAGCGGCGCTGAATTCCGCCTGGACGATGATCGGTCCTGGAGTTTGTCCCAGTCTCACGTTGACCTCCGCAATGCCCTGCAGATTGGTGACGACCATCGCCGCAGGCTCAAAAGTAACATCTCCTGACACGGCACGGAAGGTCACGGTTTGAGCTGCCGCCCAAGTGCCGTCGCTCCAGGCAACTTGAACGCGAAGCGGCTGCGGCAACAATTGGCCGACATAACCGGTCTGCCCGTCGCCGGAAATCATCGTCATGACGGCGAGGCGCTGCACAGCCTGCAGATGAAAAATCACGGGGGAATTGAGCGCCCCTGCCGCAGTTGCCTGAATCGTGATGCCGCCCAAGACGCTTCCCAAGCGCACATTGACCTGCGCCCTGCCGTCAGGACCGCTCAGGACAACGGCTGCAGGCTCAAAGGTGGCTTGACCGGAAACAACTTGAAAGGTTACCTGTACTCCCGGCGCCGGGGAGCCGTCAGCCCGATTGACCTGCACGACCAACGGCTGCGGCAACAGCTGATTGGGGAATCCGGCCTGGCCGTCGCCGGAAATCATGGTCAGTCGAAGAATATTAACAGCCGAGGCAGACAGAGTAAATGCAGCCGGACTGTTCGGCTGTTCCGCAATAACTGCATTGACTCTTTGTTCCGCCATATTCCCTAAGCGATAACGTACCGAAGCAGTGCCGTCCAGCTTGGTATAAACGACGGCGGGCGTGAGAAAAGTGCCGCTCGGATCGTTTGAGGAAAAAGTCACTTTGGCGCCGTAAACGGCATTGCCGTAGGCATCTTTGACGACAACCTTCAAAGGGATCGGCAGGTCGCTGTTCGCGGCAGCGCTTTGATTGTTACCCTCAACCACCGAGACCTGCTGGGGCCGCGAAAAGAACAGCTTGGTCTTGGCTGGAGCCGAAAGCATATGCAGCGTGGTGCCGTCGAGCAGTTTTATTCGGATGTCTACAGAATCTCTTTGGCCCAACCCAATGTGCTGTACGGGGTCATCCTGGCACAAATAACCGTAGGCGTTTTGGACCTCCCGATAATGAACCAAGCGGGTCATATCTCCCAAAAACCCCTTTTCAAAGACCCAAATTTTCGTACCGAATCCGCCCAAGTCTCCCTTTGGTCCGCGTCCAAAAATCTTGACCCAACGATTGGTGTTGTTGAGGTCATTGCGGAAAAACCGATTGCCTGAGTCGGCGCGCAAGTCTTTATTGGCATCCGCTATATAAATATCCAAGTCGCCGTCGTCATCGAAATCGGCCACTGCACCGCCGCGCGGGTCATTCATATAGACCTCGATTCCGCTTCTCGAGGCCAAAGAGAAAGACCCGCTGCCGTCATTAAGGTAAAGGCTTATGCCGCCTTCTGTTTTGGGCGCTACAATATCGACATCTCCGTCGTTATCAACGTCAAACACAAAAGTTGAAAAGCCCCATTGGGTAATATTGAATTGCTTTGAGTGATCGCCGAAAACGCCGTCGCCCCGGTTACGAAAGACTTTTAACAGTCCAGGATTTCTGCTGACCTGCGGTACTAATATATCCAAATCACCGTCATTATCGATATCAACCAATGTCGCTCCGTTGGCATTATTATAAGCATCATCCAGCCTTCTTGCGACCGTTTCATTAATAAACCTGCCAGTCCCATCGTTGATCATGAGCTGGTTATAAATCTTGTACGCGGGATTATAATCGCCGATGATTTGCCCGCTCTCTGTTTTTGCGGTATAATTTCGATGCACGATAAAGACGTCCAAATCTCCATCGCCGTCGATATCGCCTACAGCTACGCCTTGTGTTCCCATATAAGAATGGTTTTTCGGCAGGGTCAAACCGTTATCAACCGGAGTAAACGTCCCATTTCCGTTATTGCGGTAAAATTCGTTGGGTTGCGGAGGGATTACGATAATTTTTTTCATGTCGTAGCGATTCTCCGCGGGACCCCAATTGACGCCCAACAAATCCAAGTAACCGTCATTGTCCGCATCAAAAGCAATAACGCCGCGCGTACCGTAGCCGTAAGGTTTGCTGTCAAACTCTGGAAAAACTTCTCGGATGAGCGGAAGGCCCGCCTGATCGCTGACATGGCGGAAAAATCCGTTTCCGTCGTTTGCATAAAGACGGTTTCGGTCGTCGGTCGTGGCATTAAAAAGGTCAAAATCACCGTCATTATCATAGTCGAAAAAGCATATACCGTGAGAGCCGGTCCAGCCGTAGGGGTCATCAATACCTCTTTTTTGATCTTCCTCGCTGTAGCCTTGGGGCGTTGTAACATAAAGGGTTTCCGGAAGTTTATTCGCATATCGAACGGCATTCGAAATATAGATATCCGGCAGACCGTCATTATTGATATCTGCCGCCGCCACGCCGTGGCCGTAAGCACTGACCATCCGGCCTTCTTCATTTTTTACCATATTGCCCGGGACTTTTTTCTGCGAGGTTACTTCTGTAAACCATGTCTGCGCATTCAGATGACTTGCAGATAAAGTCACGGCAATCATTAAAACTATATTTTTGAAAAAATATCGATGCTCAAGAATAAAAAGCCTTTTCATTCGATTCTCCTTACATCCTCCCTTTTTGTGCTGCATTTAAAAAAGGCACGCCTTTCAACGACGTGCCCATTGTTTTTTGGAATATCACTTTAGCAAAACCAATCGCTTGGTATCAACAAAGGTTCCCGCTTTCAAGCGATAGAAATAGATTCCGCTTGCCAACTTTAGACCGTTGGCATCCGAAGCGTCCCAGATGACGCGATGGCTGCCCGGCGGCAACTCTTCGTCCACCAAGACTTTGACCTGTCGGCCGCGAAGGTCGAAAATTTCCAATCTTACATGCTCGCTGCGCGGCAGATCAAAATGAATCTCGGTAACCGGGTTGAAGGGATTGGGATAGTTTTGCTTGAGCGAGAAAGCCTCCGGCAAAAGGTTCTTTTCCTTGAGTACGTCGGCAATGAGGCGATAGTTGGCGCGAAAAACCTTGCTGTTGTTAACAAATACAGCTTTGGAAGGCAAGGTGTCGGTGCGGTCGTCGTTCCAATGCGTAAAGACCCAATTCTTTCCAGGCGCGGCCGTCAACACGACTTGCGAGCCGTAATCGTAATCGGCGCGGTCGGGCATGCGGACCAGCGAGCCGTCCGACCCTTCTGTGATAGCGGTGGTCAGCACGCAACCGGAGATGAGCACGCTGTGTGCGTTCGACCAGCTCGATACGGCCGAAGTGTGGCTCTTGCAGCGGGCGCGCACGCGCACGAGATAGCTGCCCGACGCGGCATAAGCGTGCGAATAATAACCGCCGTCCCACGCCAAGTCGTTGTAGGCAGTAAAAGTCGCCTGCTGCGTCAACGGGTTGATCTCCTGAAGCATGACGGCGCTGCCGTATTTGCCTTTGTATTCCTGACCGGATTTTCCGCCGAAACGAACGGTGAGATGGAATTTGCCGTCGCTGCCTGGAACGATGTTTCCGAACTTGGCTACGTAACCAGTAGCCGTATTGTCGGCCGGCAGGCGGGTATTGGGCGATTGCGGTCCGCTGAACAACGGGTTGCCCATGTCGTCTTTTCCTGCGGAGCTGAGGTTGACGAACGATTCCGCGCCGTTCAGCGTAACGATCGAGCCGCGCAACCAACCGAATTCATTGCGGTTTGAATAGAAAACCACAAGATAGCTGCGCAGCGGATTGAGGTTGCTGAATTCCAGAACGAGCTCATCGTTGGGTGTGTCGATGTACGAGATAGCGCCTCGGCAGTTCAAAATATTGCCGAACACCTCGCCGGCATCCGTGTTTTCGGCCGGTTCTTCTCCAGCCCACGCTTCCTGCCGCCCGGCATAGATGCCGCCGCTTATGCTGAGCCTTACCGACAGCGCCTCGCCCGTCGCATAATTGACCAGCGGACCCGAGCTCGGCAGGCCGCTTCCGCCGACGGGAGAGGTATAAGTGGTGATCTTTTCGGAACGCTGCGCGCTCAAATCAACCCACGGCGACGTGGTGCCGTCGCCCCATTCGAATTGATATTCCAGATCATGCCCCAAACTGCTCGCCGCATTGCGGACGAAAAAGTCGACCCGCTGCCTGCGGAATGCGCTGGTCGGAGCAAAGATTCTCGGCGTCGAGACAGTCTCTTCCAACGGGATAAAGTTGGCGACGATCTGCAGATTCTTATCCACCCGCATAGTCGTCGGCGATTCGGAGCCGCTGAGGTCGCCGCTCCAATAAGCGAATCGATAGCCGGAAGCCGGTGTGGCCGTAAAGGTGACCGTAGCGCCCGCTTCCACCGTCGTGTCGCCGACAGCCGGTGTCGTTGTGCCGCTGTTCGGCGGATTCACGCGCATGGTAATGGTGAACCTTGAGGCTTGGAAATTGGCGATGACCGTTTTATTGGCCGTCATGGTGATGGTCGTCGTGGGACTGGTGGGATCTGCGACGTCGCCGCTCCAACCGACAAACCGATAGCCGCTGCGCGGCGTGGCGGTCAATGTAACCACCTGGCCGAGATCATAGGCATAACTTCCGGCGGCAGGCTGGGTCGTGCCGCCTTCGGGAGGATTGACGATCATCGTCAAGGTGACCTGATTCGGCGCCACCCGCTCGAACTGCGCAATGACCGTCTTGTTGCCGGTCATCAAAATGCGCGTCGATTGGGCTGTAGGCGTCTCCACATCGCCCGTCCAGTTCTTGAACACCCAACCGGGATTGGGAATCGCCGCAATGTTGACATAGGTGTTTTCGTCGAAACTATGGGTGCCTTCCGGCGGCGCACAGAGACCGGCATTGGGCGGATAGACGATCATGGTCAGATTGAACTTACGGCCTTGACCGCGCACGAACTTGGCATAGACTTCCTTGTTTTTATCGACCACGACCTGCGTCGTCTGCTGCGTGCTGTCTTCCACTTCGCCGTGCCAACCGGCAAAAGTGTAGCCTTCATAAGGAATGGCCGAAATGTTGACCACTTCACCGGGAGCATGCAGCGAAATGCCGGGCGGCGGAGAGGTAGTTCCGGCTCCCACAGGACTGACGTTCATGCTCAGCACAGTTTGTCCGCTGCCGATTCGCTCAAAGTTCGCATAGACGGTCACGTCGTCTCTCAGCGTAATGCTGGTCGTAGAAGACAACGGCGAATCGACGCCGCCGCTCCATCCGACGAAACGGTAACCGGTCGCAGGCGTCGCCTTGAGGGTGACCACCGCTCCGTAGGGGTAGGTATACACCCCTGCTGCAGGCTGCGTCGAACCGCTGCCGTCCGGATTAACGCGGATGGTTAACTGCACCGAATCCGGCGGTCCGGCGACAAAGTGAGCAATGACGGTTTTGTTGCTGTTCATCACGATGAACGTCGTCGGCCGCTCCGGATCATTGACGTCGCCTGTCCAATGCGAGAAGTGATAACCCCGATTGGCTACCGCCGTTATGTAAATTTTTTCGTTCAGCCCGAACACATGTACGCCGGGCTCGGGGCCGGTATTGCCGCCGCCGACCGGATCGACCATCATGGTCAAAAGCACCTGATTGGGCTTTTGTCTGAAATTGGCCGTCACCTGCTTGTTGCCGTCCATCACGATCGTCGTCGCAGCGCTGTTGGGATCCGTTACCGGTCCGCTCCAATTGACGAATTCGAAACCGTTGGCCGGGAAAGCCTGTACGGCGACGACGACGCCGGCGTCATACTGGTACTGACCCGCTGCCGGCATGGTTGTGCCGCCGCCGGCCGGACTTACGGCAAGGGTCAGCGTATAACGCGGCGAAGCAGTGCGGAAATGCGCAATAATGCTCTTGTCGCCGTTGATGAGAATCGTCGTCGTAGGACTCGACGGATTGGCTACGTCTCCCGTCCAGTAAGCAAACTCATACCCCGGTGCGGGAATCGCCTGCAGGTTGACCAGCGTTCCCTGAGCGTAATAATAAGTGCCGGCCGCCGGCACGGTTGAGCCGCTTCCTACGGGGTTGATGTCAATGGTAAGTCGATATTGCGCAGCTCCAGGAGCAAAATTGGCGATAATGGTCTTGTTGCCGTTCATCGTCACGGTAGTCGTCAACAGAAAAGGATCCGCAACATCGCCGCTCCAATTGACAAAGTGATAATTGGCTGCGGGAACCGCCTGCACCGTTACCACTTGTCCGGCGGGATAGGTATAGGTCGCAGGCGCGGGTACCGTGGTGCCGCCGCTTGTCGGATTTACCAAAATCGTCAACTGGTAGGTCGTCGGCGGAAGTTGACGGAAAACAGCCGTAACATTTTTATTGCCGTTGATCGTTATCGTCGTCGTGGGACTCGTTGGGTTGGCGACATCTCCCTGCCATTCTTGGAAGACATAGCCGGGAGCCGGCGTAGCCGTTAGGGTGACGACTTGATTTAAATCGTATTCGTGTACCCCTACCGGCGGATTAGTGGTACCGCCCCCTGTCGGAGTCACATTAATATTCAGGGTATAGCGATCGACGCGGGCAAAATTAGCACGAACATTCTTGTCACCATCGATATAGACCGTCGTATTGGCGCTCGAAGGATCCGCCACGGGTCCCGTCCAGCCGACGAACTTGAAACCGGCCGCAGGAACGGCGCTGATGTTCACGGTACTGAACGACTTGTAGGTATTGGTGCCGACGGGCGGCGTGGTTGTGCCTCCGCCTGCAGGGGAAACGTCCATAATCAGTCGGTAAATAATGTTGTCAAAAATAGCTCTCGCCGTTCGGTTGCGGTCCATTGTCAGCGTCATGCGCGGATTAAAATAGGCGTTTCGAACCCCGTCGATTTGCCATTCCACAAAACGATAACCGGCGGCAGGAAAAGCCTCTATCGTAACTTCCTGGCCTTGAGGATAGGTATGGGTACCGACGGCAGGGAAGACATTGCCTTTAGCCGGGTCATTGACTTCCATGGTCAATCTTACATCCGTGACGGGATCAAAGAAAGGCTTATAGCTTTTATTGGCATCGGCGACGACGGTGATCGTGGCGCTGGTCAAACTCGGGTTGTTGTTCCAATTCCTAAAACGATAGCCGCTGCGGGCAAAGGCACGCAGAGTCATAGACTCGTTCTGGTTGAGGACATAAGAGCCGGCTGCAGGATCGGTGTAGCGCTGATTCGGGTCGTCGGGCGGCAATACGGTGATGGTATAGCGGGGAATGGCCGTAAAAAATGCAATGACCGTCTTGTTGCCCGTCATCAGAATAGTGGTTGTAGGACTCGTAGTTGACGCCACATCCCCCTGCCAGCGGTCGAAGCGGTAGCCGTTGCTCGGAAAAGCCTGGAGGGTTACCAAAGTATTTGCATCATATTCGATGCTTCCAGGAGGCGGAGAGGTAGTCCCTCCCACGCCGCCGGCCGGATCGGTCTGGATCGTCAAGGTATAGCGCGGCACCGGCTCGAAATTGGCGGTCACGGTTTTGTTGCCGTCCATGTAAACCGTAGTCGGATTTGCCGTCGTATTGGCCACAGGCCCAGTCCAATTGACGAAGCGATAACCGGTGGCCGGCAGAGCTCTTATGGTAACGGTCGAGTTTTGCGTATATTGATGATTGCCCACAGCCGGATCAGTCGTTCCCCAAGCCGACTGATTAACCTGCATGGTTAGTGTGAACTGGGGCTGAGTCGAGGATGTAAAATTGGCGGTGATCGTCTTGGCGCTGTTCATGGTTACCGAAATCGTCGCATTACTGCTCGAGACGTCGCCGGTCCAATTAACGAACGTGTATCCCGGATTGGGAGTAGCGGTAACGGTTACGACCGTTCCGGGCGGATAGCTTGTCGTGCCTGCCGGCGGATTGGTCGTTCCGCCGCCCGCCGGTGAGATGTTGATGGTCAACGGGTAGTTGCCCGAGACGGCAAACGTCGCCCGTACGGTTTTCGAGGCGTTCATGATCACCGTCGTGGAAATCGAATTGGGGTTGGTGACGTCACCTTCCCAACGCACAAAGCTGTATCCGGAATTGGGAATAGCGGTCAAAGATACGATATCCCCTGAGTAAAAGGTGTACGTGCCGGGAGACGGCGAGGTGCTGCCGCCGGTACCGGCTTCAACGGTGAGAGTGTACTGGATACGCTCAAAATTAGCTCGAATCGTCTTATTGGCGTTCATTATGACGGTGGTGGAGGCGCTGGTCGGATTGGCAACCTCGCCCGTCCAGCTGACAAAGCGATAGCCGCTGTTCGGCGTGGCCAAAATGCTGATGATGTCGCCGCTGTTGTAATTGTGCGTGCCGATCGGCGGCGTCGTCGTGCCCCATCCCGCTTCATTGACCTCCATGGTCAGCGTATACTGTAACCGCTCAAAATTCGCCATGACCGTCTTGTTGCTGTTCAGGGTCACCGTCGTCGTGGCGCTGTTGGGATTGGCCACATCGCCCGTCCAGTTGACGAACCGGTACCCGGAAGCGGGATTGGCGGTAATCGTCACCACCGTGCCGGCGGGATAGGTGTTGTTGCCGATCGGCGGCGTGGTTGTGCCCCAGCCCGTCTGGTTGACCTGCATGGTCAGCGTAAAATTGGTAACGGAAATGTCGCGAAAATTGGCCGTGACGGTCTTGTTGGAATTGATGAAAACAGTCGTCGTCGCGCTGTTGGGATTGGTGACGTCGCCGGTCCAGTTGACAAATTCGTAGCCCGGCGAAGGCGTCGCCGTAATGGTGACCTCGCTCCCTTGACAAAAAGAATGGCTGCCCACGGCGGGCGAAGTGGTACCGGAGCCTGTCGGCGAGACGGCTAAAGTGAGGGTGTATTGGACACAACGAAAGTTCGCTTTGACCGTTTTGTTGGCATTCATGAGAACGGTCGTAGAAGCGCTGTTGGGGTCGGCAACCGGCCCCTCCCAATAATCGAACTGATAGCCCGGGCTCGGCAGCGCCTGAATGTTGACCACCGTATTGACGGCATAGGAATAGGTGCCGGGAGCGGGTGAGGTCGATCCTCCGGTGCCGGCCTGCATCGTCAAGGTGTAGGAGGTGATGGCGTGGGTGCCGTTGAGCGAAACCATAACGCTGCCCAATCCCTCGAAATTTTTCGGCCCAATCGGATTCCCCGTGGCCGGATCGTAAAATTGCACTTCGCTGCTCGTAAACGTATGCTCGACCCCGTAACTGGTCATCCAGCATTTGAAGGTAATCGGATAACCCTCGCGGAATCCCGTGTCGCTTCCATGCGCCTTATAAGCTACAATACTAACCGGATTGCTGCTGGAAGCCGGATGGTCGAGCACCGTCATGCCGGCGCAGGTTGAGGCGTCGAATACGGCGATTTCATCGCCCGCCACCAGGTTGTTGCCGTTGATCCTTGCACTGATGATGTAAATGTTCATCGGTTGGTAATTGCTGGTCGGCGGGGTAAAATGGGTTTGCGAATAAACCGCGACCGGCAATAAAAGCCAGATTATGCTGCGAAACATGCTGCCGACTCTCATTCTCTGCACCTCTATTGCGTCCTACACACCTTTCACTTTGCCGCATAGTACGGCCAAAATAGACGATGACAAAGCTTCCTATGCACTATTTAGGCCAATTTTTTAGATTTGCCGAAAATCAATTGCAAAAAGCCGGCAGGATCAAAACACTGCAAAAGTTCATGACTTTGCTTGAAATAGAGCGAATCTTCAGCGGCAGTTTTTTTATCAGTCAGAACTCCTTGATTAACCGAACACGGCTTCATGATCAATTTATATGACAACATGTTTCATTTTGATTCATTGTCTTTTTCTGATAATTGCTTTTCGTTGTGGAAACCTTTTGCGTCTTGGCACGAAATGTTTAAATTATGACACTTGAAACAGGATGCCGCCATGTTTAAAATGGGTTTTATCGTCTTTCCTTTTTTCTGCTGTTTTATCAGCGCGGGAGCAGTCAATCAAGCGGCCGACCTGTTCCTGGCAGTCCGCAACGGCGATCTCGAAGCGTTGCGGTCAAGCCTCGGCGAAGGGACGGACGTCAATACCAGGAATATTCTCGGCGAAACACCGCTCCTTCTGGCCGCCGAGACCTGCCGCATTGAGGCCGCGAAAGAACTCATCGCTGCCGGAGCCAATGTCGAAATCGCTTCCAAGCTCGGCAATACGCCCCTCATGGCTGCGGCTGCCAAGGGCTGCACGGACATGGTCCGTCTCTTGCTTGATGCCGGCGCCGATCCGCGCCGTGAAGAACCCAAGCGGCGCTTCAATGCTCTCCTCAAAGCAATAGAATACGGTCACTCGGAGATCGTGGAGCTGTTGCTCGACAAAGGGGCTGACGTCAATTATCGCAATGTTTACGGTGTAACCCCCTTGATGGCGGCATCGCAGTATGGTCACGCGAGAATCGTCGATCTTTTGCTGAGCCGCAAAGCGCGGGTCAACGATGCCTCCCTCATCGGCTATACGGCCCTGATCTATGCCGTCGAATTCAATCAGCCCGACATTGCATTGATGCTGCTGAATGCCGGCGCCGACGTCAAGGCCGCCGACATTCGCGGGCGCACGGCGCTGATGATCGCTGCTGCAAATGGTCAAACCGATTTGGTACAGCTGCTGGTAGAAAAAGGAGCGCCGCTCAATGCCCAATCGGAAAAGGGCGAGACCGCCTTGACTTTGGCCAACAAAAAGGAATACTCGGACATTGTGACCTTTTTGATCGAAAAGGGCGCAGATACGACGGGCGTCAAGATTAAGGTCGATTCTACAAAGGCGGTCGTTAAGGAGAGTACGGAGGGACAAAAAGAAAAAGAGCCGGAGGCGACCCTGACGCCGCCCGAACCCATCGGCGGCATGGAAGGCATCCAGAAACGGCTCAAGTATCCCAAAAAAGCGCGCGAAGCCGGTGTGGAAGGCGAAATCACACTGGAAGTCACCGTCACCCGCTACGCCCAAATCAAATCGGTCAAAATCCTTAAATCCTTTGGTGACAAAGAGTGTGAAAAAGCCGCAGAGGCGGCGGTACGGGCAACCCGCTGGAAGCCGGCCAAACGCGGCAAAAAAATAGTCGACGGCACAGCCGTCGTGACTCTGCAATTCAAGATCGATAAAAAAGAAAGCGATAAAAAAGAATAAGCATCCCCTAATCCTATGCTTTCGTCGGCCGTTCATTGGAGAGAAAATGCGTGCACATTGCCTGCAGCACGTTCCGTTTGAGGGACTCGGCAGCATAGCGCCGTGGCTCAAGGCACAAGGACTCGAACTAACGAGCACACGCTTTTTTGAATCGGGCAGGCTTCCCGCTCCCGATGAGGTGGATCTGCTCATCGTGATGGGCGGCCCGATGAGCGCCAACGATGAAGATAAACTGACCTGGCTGATTGACGAAAAAGCATTCATTCGGGAATGTATCCGGCAAGGAAAACGCGTCTTGGGCATTTGTCTGGGCGCACAATTGATCGCAAGTGCGATGGGCGCGCAAGTGTATCGAAACCGTGTGAAGGAAATAGGGTGGTTTCCTGTACAAGGAGTGCCTGCCGACAACGAGTCGATTTTTCGTTTTCCGAAGGTGTTTAGAGCATTTCACTGGCACGGTGAAACTTTTGATCTGCCGCCCGGAGCAGTCCGGATTGCTGAAAGTGAAGGCTGTGAAAATCAGGCATTTCAGCTCGGCCGATCCGTCATCGGCTTACAGTTTCACCTTGAAATGACTCCGGAGTCGGTGCGGGAGATCATTTCGCACTGTCGAGCAGAGCTCTTGCCGTCAAAATATGTGCAATCTGAAACAGTCATGACAAGTGTATCGCCGGACGAATACCGAGAGATGAATAACCTCATGGCCGAGGTGCTTTCCTTTCTGATAAGCAGGGACGGCTGACCGGCGCATGCACCCGTCAGGCATTGCCCCGCGGTACTCGACTCCTCTGCGGGTGATGCGCAAACCGTAAAAAGGAATTCGCAAACATGACCATCAGCGGCTTTTCATTTGTGCGCAACGGCGACAAGCTTTACTATCCCGTGGTCGAATCCATTACCTCCATCCTGCCGATTTGCAACGAGTTTGTCATTGCCGTCGGCGCCGGCGACGCGGATGATCGAACGCGGGAAAAAATCGCCGCCATCGGCGATCCGAAAATCAAGATTATCGATACCGTCTGGGAAGAGGCCTATTTCAAGAAAGGAATCATTAACGCCCTACAGACCGACATCGCCAAACAAGCCTGCAGCGGCGACTGGCTGTTCTATCTGCAGGCGGATGAGGTGGTGCACGAAAAGTATCTGCCCGTCATTCAAAAGCGCTGTGCGGAACTCTTGGACCGTCACGAGGTCGAGGGGTTGCTCTTCCGCTACAAGCATTTTTGGGGCGATTACGATCACTATCACGGCGGCCACGGCTGGTATCCGTTCGAAATCCGCATCATTCGCAACCTGCCGCAGATTCACTCTTACGAGAGCGCTCAGTCGTTCCGCTGGTTCGACTTTTACGAGCACCCGCGCCAGGAAAAAGGCACGCGCAAACTTAACGTGGCGCTGGTCGATGCGGAAATCTATCACTACGGCTGGGTGCGTCCGCCGCACCTCATGCAGAACAAACGCCGCGCATTGGACAGCGTCCATTGGGGCAGAGCAAAGGCGGAGGATTATTATCGTCAGGCTCCCCCCTTCTTTGACTATGGGCCGCTCAATCGGCTGCAAGTTTTTCGCGATACTCATCCTCAAGTGATGCAGGAGCGCATCCGGCAGATGGATTGGCGGGATAAGCTGCAGTACAGCGGCAGACCTAATCCGCTGCGGGAACCGCACAAGCATGAACGACTCAAATACCGGCTGTTATCGGCATTGGAAAAGATAATCGGCAGACCAATCGGCGGATTTCGTAACTATCATTTGTTGAAAAATGTCTGATTCAACCTTAGGAGAATGAGATGGCAGAAAAGTTTCAGAGCGCGAAAGGAAGAAAAAGACTGCGGGGCTCTTTGCCCAAAGTCGGCATTCGGCCGGTGATCGACGGCAGACGACAGGGCGTTCGCGAAGCGCTGGAAGGGCAAACCATGGCCATGGCGCAGGCGGCGGCTGAATTGATACGTACCCACCTCCGTCATTCGAACGGCGCAGAGGTCGAGTGCGTCATTGCCAACACCACCATCGGCGGGGTTGCCGAGGCGGCCGAGTGCGCCGAAAAATTCGCCCGCGAGGGCGTCGGCGTCTCGCTGACGGTTACTCCCTGCTGGTGCTACGGCACCGAGGTGATGGATTCGGACCCGCTGATCCCCAAAGCCGTTTGGGGATTCAACGGTACCGAGCGGCCGGGAGCCGTTTACCTGGCGGCGGCGCTGGCCGGCTACGCTCAAAAGGGCCTGCCCGCCTTCGGCATCTACGGCCGCGACGTTCAGGATAAAGACGACCGCTCGATTCCCCAAGACGTGCAGCAAAAGATACTCAACTTTGTCAAAGCCGGTCTGGCCGTCGCCGAAATGCGCGGCAAGTCTTATCTCGCCATGGGCTCCGTCTCCATGGGCATCGCCGGTTCGATCGTCGACGATCACTTTTTCCACGATTACCTCGGCATGCGCAACGAGTACGTCGACATGACCGAATTCATCCGCCGCATGGAGCGCGGCATTTACGACCCGGAAGAGTATCGCCGCGCTTACGAATGGGTACGGAAGAATTGCCGTGAAGGCGAGGACATCAACCGGCCGGAAATCCGCAGCAGCCGCGAGCGGCTCGACCGCGAATGGGAGATGTGCGTGCAGATGGCCATGATCGCCCGCGACCTGATGATCGGCAATCCCCGCCTGGCGGAAATCGGCTGGCCGGAAGAGGCGCTCGGCCACAATGCCATTGCCGGCGGCTTTCAGGGTCAGCGCCAATGGACCGACCATCTGCCCAACGGCGACTTTTTGGAGGCGATTCTCAACTCTTCGTTCGACTGGAACGGCATTCGCGAGCCGTTCATCGTGGCGACGGAAAACGACAGCCTCAACGGCGTCGCCATGCTGTTCGGCCATTTGCTGACCGACACCGCGCAGATCTTTTCCGATGTCCGCACTTTCTGGAGCCCCGAAGCAGTCAAGCGGGTGACCGGCCATAAGCTCACCGGCAAAGCGGAGAACGGCATTATCCACCTCATCAATTCCGGCCCGACGGCTCTCGACGGAACCGGCCGCCAGACCCGCGACGGCAAACCGGTCCTCAAGCCGTTCTGGGAGATCACCGAAGAAGAGGTCCAAGCCTGCCTCGAAGCGACGCGCTGGTGTCCGGCCGAGCTCGAATATTTCCGCGGCGGCGGGTTCTCCACGCAGTTTTTGACGCGCGGCGAAATGCCGGTCACCATGTCGCGCATCAACTTGGTGAAAGGATTGGGGCCGGTGCTGCAGCTTGCCGAAGGCTACACCGTGGAGCTGCCGCCCGAGGTGCACGAAGCGCTGAACCGCCGCACCAGTCCCACCTGGCCGACAACCTGGTTCGTTCCCAACCTCACCGGCCGCGGCGCCTTCCGCGACGTTTACACGGTGATGGCCAATTGGGGCGCCAACCATGGAGCCATTTCGTACGGCCACATCGGCGACAAACTGATCACCCTTGCCGCCATGCTGCGCATTCCGGTCTGCATGCACAACGTGGACGAAAGGCGCATCTTTCGCCCGGCTGCCTGGAGCGCCTTCGGCACCGCCGATTTGGAGGGCGCCGACTATCGCGCCTGTAAAAATTTCGGTCCGCTCTACGGCATTCGTTAACGTGGGAACGTGTTTAACGGGAGATAAACTTTGGCGCAGAAATTACGCGTAGGCGTGCTGTTCGGCGGCCGCTCCACCGAACATCAAGTGTCGTTGGTATCGGCGCAATCCGTGATGGCCGCGCTGGATCGAGACAAGTATGAGGTCATCCCCATCGGCATCTCGCCTGCAGGACGCTGGCTGTGCGGCGACGACGCGCTCCCGCTGCTCAAAGAAGGCAAAGAGCCGCCGCACGGCTGCTTTCTGCCGCCGGATCCCACCTGCAGACGTCTGCTCGACTTGAACCGCCTCGAGCCGCTCGGCGACGCGCTCGATGTGATTTTTCCGGTGCTGCACGGCTCGTTCGGCGAAGACGGCACCATACAGGGGCTTTTGGAATTGGCGGATATCCCCTATGTGGGCGCCGGCGTCTTGGGATCGGCCTTGGCGATGGACAAAGTGCTGCAAAAGCTCGTCTGTCGACAGGCCGGGCTGCCGACGGTCGACTTTATTTGGTTCCGCAGCATCGATTGGCGCGAGCGCTCGACCGATGAACCCGTTGCGGCGTATCAGCTCGCCAATCTGCCGCAGGAGGGCATCGCAGCTGAGATCGAACGCCGTCTCGGCTATCCGGTTTTTGTCAAGCCTCCCAACCTCGGTTCCAGCGTCGGCATCAGCAAGGCAAAGAATCGCGGGCAACTGATCGAAGGCATCGAAACCGCGCTGCGCTATGACCGCAAAGTTCTGGTGGAAGCGGCGGTGCCGGACCCGCGCGAAATCGAGGTGGCAGTGCTCGGCAACGAGCATCCCCGCGCCTCCATTGCCGGCGAGATCATTCCCTCCAACGAGTTCTACGACTATGACGCCAAATACGTGGACGGCGCTTCCGAGAGCCGCATTCCGGCGGATCTGCCGCCGGAGCTGCACGAATCTCTGCGCCAAGCGGCCGTGCGCGCCGTCGTCGCCTGCGAGGTGGAAGGCATGGCGCGCGTCGATTTTCTGGTTGAAAGGCGTACCGGCAAATTTTTTCTCAATGAAATCAACAGCATTCCGGGGTTTACATCGATCAGCATGTACCCGAAACTCTGGGAGGCGAGCGGACTGAGCTATCCCGACCTGCTCGACGAGCTGATTCGTCTGGCCCTGGATCGCGCCGCCAAAAAGCGGGCGCTCAGCACGACGTTCCAACCGAAAAAAGAATGGTACAAATGAAAAACAGGGAAAATCGACCGCAGGCGGAATCGGCGTGGATTTACGGTCGGCGGCCGGTCTTGGAATGGCTCGAAAGCGGTTTGCCGGTCAAGGCGCTGCTGGTCGCTGAGGATGCGGGCGGCAAACCGCTGAAAGAGATCCTGCACCTGGCCGAACAGCAGCGTCTCTCCATTCGACAAGTCGAAGCGCGCCGGCTCGATCTGCTTGCCCAAACCTCCAAGCACCAGGGGATCCTCGCCGAAGCGGCACTGCCCTCCTACGCGACGCCGGCAGACGCTTTGGCGCGGGCGCGCGAGCGCAACGAGCCGCCGCTGCTCGCCGTGCTCGACGGCGTGCAGGATCCGCACAACCTCGGCGCCGTGCTGCGCACTGCCGATGCCGCCGGGGTGCACGGCGTCGTCATACCCAAAGATCAGGCCGTGGGCCTCACGCCGACGGTCGTAAAGGCTTCGGCGGGAGCCGCAGCTTTTGTGCCGCTGGTGCAGGAGACCAATCTGACGCGCTTTCTGCAGGAATTGAAAAAGGAAGGTTTTTGGGTAACCGGCACGGCCGAAGACGGCGATCGCCCCTTCGATAAAGCCGATTTTCGCGGCAAAACCGTCATCGTCCTGGGCAGCGAAGGCAAAGGCATGCGCCGTCTGGTGCGCGAGCAGTGCGACTTTATCGTGCGCATCCCCATGTTCGGCCGCGTGGCGTCGCTCAACGTCTCGGTTGCGGCGGCGCTGCTGTTCTACGAAGCCAGGAGACAGCGCACCGCATTTTGACCTCCTGTCCTGTTCCCCCTGCGCTGAATAACAGATTTATTCGTAAAAGTCCGACAGTCTCCGCAGCGTTTCAGCCGCCGTTTCCGGGGTAATGTCGCGCTGCGCCTCGGCGAGCATTTCATAACCGACCATAAACTTGCGCACCGTAGCCGAGCGCAGCAAGGGCGGATAAAAGTGCGCATGCAGCTGCCAATGCAAGCGATCCTCGCCGTCGAACGGCCGACCGTGCCACCCCATCGAGTAGGGGAATTGAACTTTGAACAGATTGTCGTAGCGGGTCACCAGCCGCTTGAAAATGTCTGCCAAATCCCCCTGCTCTTCGGCCGTCAGCTCGTCGAGATGAAGCACATGCCGCTTGGGCAAAAGCAGCGTTTCGTAAGGCCAAATCGCCCAAAACGGCACCACCGCCAGCCAGCGTTCGTTTTCGACGACGACGCGTACCCCCTCCCTTTTTTCGCGCTCCCAATAGTCGATCAGCAGCGGCCGTCCGTGTTTTCGAAAATAATCCGCCTGCTGCCGATCCTCCTTGACCGCTTCATTGGGCAACGCGTCGCCGGCCCAAAGTTGGCCGTGCGGATGCGGACTGGACGCTCCCATCATCTCGCCGCGGTTCTCGAAAACCTGGATCCACGCATACTGCGCCTTCAACTCGCTCACCTGCTCGGCCCAAACCTGCACCACCTTGACGAGATCCGGCAAGGCAAACTGCGGCAGAGTCAAATCGTGGCGCGGCGAAAAGCAGATCACGCGCGCCGTGCCGCGCACGCTGCGGTAGCGGATCAGCTCGTCCTCGCAGGCGGCCTGCGGTACGTCCGGCAGCAGGGCGGGGAAATCGTTGGTAAAGACAAAGGTCGAGGTATAGTTCGGATTCACTTCGCCGACCGCGCGCTTGTTGCCGGGACAAAGATAGCAGTGCGGATCGTAGGCCGGCCGCTCGTCGGGCGGCGGCGATTCGATTTGTCCCTTCCAGGGACGCTTGGCGCGGTGCGGCGAGACCAGTACCCATTCGCCGGTCAGGGCATTGTAGCGGCGATGCGGATGATCGTCCAGGCGAAATTCCACAGGTTCCTCCACAGTCGATTCAAAAAAGCCCCGCCGAGGCAGGGCTGAAAAGTCGAATAAAATTGTACCCCCGACAGGATTTGAACCTGTGACCAACGGTTTAGGAAACCGCTGCTCTGTCTTTTCGGGAGTAACTAACCCGCAAAAATTAAATATATTTACAGAAAATTCCAAAATAAATCTGATTGCCCGCTCCGTCCGCCCTCCCTAAATCCATTCGCCGGCCTGATGATTAACGCCGATTTTCCGCTTTTCCGCCGCCCGTCGAGGCGGTCAAAATTGGTCAATCAACCGGTCATTTTTAGGGGAGTCGATAACATGCTGGAAATAAAAAAAATCCTGATTGAACGCGACGGTCTTTCGCCTGATGAGGCCGACCGCGAAATCGCCGAGGCTAAAGCCGACCTGCTGGATTTAATCGAATCCGGTCAGTACGACGCCGTAGACGAATATTTCCTCGACCGATTCGGCCTCGAAGCCGATTATCTGTTTGAATTAATCT
>JAPDQV010000019.1:0-3423 GCA_034505495.1 candidate division KSB1 bacterium
TCATCATCGTCGGCACTACTGAAGACTATATGGAGACTTCGAACGTTTTGCCCGAGTCCGGTCGCTTTCTCTCGGAAACGGATGTGCGGCACCGCCGTTCCGTCTGTGTTTTGGGACAGGACGTACTGAAAGTTCTCTTTCCCACCGGTGATCCGATCGGCAAACGCATCAGCATCGGAGGCCGCAAGTTTACGGTCATCGGCGTGGCTGAAAAGAAAGGCAACATGTTCGGCGACAGCATGGACAACATGGTCATGGTGCCGATCGGCGTCTTTCAGGCCGTATTCGGTGCGCGCTGGCGCTCCGTCGATATTGAAGTAAAAGTAGAAACGCCCGAGGAAATCGACAATGCCGAGATCGAACTGATCGGCATTATGCGGCGTATTCGCGGTCTGCAGGGCAGTCAGGAAAACAATTTTGCCGTCAACAAACAGAGCATGCTGATGGATACTTATAAAAAACTGACCGGCACCTTGTGGGCCGTGGCGATCGGCGTCGGTTCGATCTCTCTGTTTGTCGGCGGCATCGGAATTATGAACATTCTCCTGGTTTCGGTGACCGAACGGACGCGCGAGATCGGCATCCGCAAGGCGATCGGCGCGCGTCGAGTCGATATTATGCTCCAGTTTCTCATCGAATCGATGATGATTTGTGCGTTGGGAGTAGCGATCGGAACGTTGTTGGCTGTGGCGTTTGCCAAAATTGTCGCGGCCGCCACGCCTTTGCCGGCGGCGATCACCGCGTGGGTGGCTGTTCTCGGCCTGACCTTTGTCGTCGCCATCGGCCTGTTTTTCGGCATCTATCCGGCGCGCAAAGCGGCCATGCTTATTCCTATTGAAGCGTTACGATACGAATAAGGCGGATCGAGTCGTGCAAATCGGTGAAAGTTTCAATATGGCCGTCAGGGCCATCCTGACCAACAAGCTTCGTTCGGCGCTGACTCTTTTGGGCATTATTATCGGCGTCATGACCATCATTGCTATGCAGTCTTTGATCACCGGCCTGCGAAACAGCGTGCGCGAGCAGGTTAACGTGCTGGGCGCCGACACTTTTCAGGTGCAAAAGTTCCCCACCATCATGCAGCACGGCGACTGGGAAAAGTACCGAAACCGTAAGAACCTGACCGTCGAAGAGGCGGAAGCGGTGCGGCGTTTGGTTACCGCCGCCGAAAACGTGGGTGTCGAGGTGTGGGAAATGGGTTTGGAGATCCGTAGGGGAGACGAAAAGACGTCGCCGACGATCATGGTGGCGGGCGCTACGCCCGAGTTTGCCGTCAACAACGGCTATAACATTGCGGAGGGTCGCTTTCTTACTGACCAGGACGTCGATTTCAGTGCCCGCTGCGCCGTCATCGGCGTCGAAGTGGCCGACGCGCTGTTTCCCTATAGTGATCCGCTTGGCCAGGAGATCAAAATTCAGGGCGAACGCTTTCAGGTCATCGGTGTGTTCGATAAAATGGGGAGCATCCTCGGCCAATCGCGCGACAATCATGTCGTCATCCCTATCACCCGCTTTGAAAAAATTTTCGGCAAAGAGCGCTCGGTAAACATCACTGTAAAAGCCAAAAGCAGTGCGTTGTATGAAGAGTGCCTTGATCAAACCATCGGCGTGCTGCGGGCTGTTCGCAAAGTGCCGCCGGGCAAGCCGAACGATTTCGAAATCCGCACCAATCAACAGATGATGGACTTTTTCGACAATTTGACCAAGTATGTAAAAATCGTCGCTATTGCCATAGCCGCCATTTCGCTCGTAGTAGCCGGTGTGGGCATCATGAATATTATGCTCGTTTCGGTGACCGAGAGAACCCGCGAAATCGGCATCCGCAAGGCGGTGGGTGCCCGCAGCCGCGACATTCTCTTGCAGTTTCTCATCGAGGCGGTGGTGCTCAGCGAGATCGGCGGCGTCATCGGCATCGGCCTGGGGCTCGGCCTGGCGAAACTGGTTGAAGCACTGGCGCCGGTTCCGGCTGCGGTGCCGGTATGGACCGTCATCGTCGGTCTAGTGTTTTGTTCTTTCGTGGGTTTGATTTTCGGCGTCTATCCGGCGGCCAAGGCGGCGCGTATGAATCCCATTGCCGCGCTTCGCTTTGAGTAATGTAAAGAACCTTGGAGGTTATATGAGCATCGCATCCGAATATCGAAACAACGTCCTGATCGTTTATCCCAAAGGTGAATGGATGGGCGGCCCGGAAGCCGAAGAGTTTCGCAAGATTATCGATGAGGCCTTGCAAAGAGGAGTCGTGAATACGGTCGTTGATATGAAGGAGGTAACCTGGATGAATAGTTCCGGGCAGGGTGTTTTGGTCGGCGCATTGGCAAAGCTGCGCAGCAGCGGCGGGGAGCTCAAGCTCGCCAATCTCTCTGAACGTGTACGAAGGCCGCTGCGTTTGACGCGTCTTGATTCCGTTTTCGAAGAGTATGACGGGGTTGAAGAAGCTTTGAAAACTTTTCCGCAGGATTGAGAGGGGAGGAGCGGTATGGCAATACTGACTCGTGAGCAGATTCTTGAAAAAGCCGCGCGCGGTGAGTCCCTGGCGGGATTTGATCTTTCCAACGCAGATCTTTCTTATGCGGTACTAAAGGGGGTGAATTTGGCTGGCGCCGATCTCCGTGAGGCCCATCTGCAGAACGCCAATTTGGAAGGTGCCGACCTGCGGCAGGCAAAGCTCGACCATGCTTTTCTGTTTGGCTCCAATCTTCGTAATGCGCGACTCGACGGCGCCGAAGGAGTGGACGTCAATCTTCAGGACAGCAACCTAGAAGGGGTCAGCGCCCGCGGCGTACGACTTCCGCATGTTGCTCTGCTGGGTTCGACTCTGGAAAGGGCTGATTTTACCGGCGCTGATCTGCGCGACGCCCGTTTAAAGCGCGCTCATCTGCGCTATGCCAAGTTCGATGAGGCGGATTTGCGAGGTGCGCATTTGGTGCGCAGCGATCTCAGCGAAGCCTCGTTTCGGCGCGCCGACCTCAGCAATGCAGTGCTGACCAACGCCATCCTGGACGGAACCGATTTCACCGAGGCAAAAGGCTTGAGCTGAAAACGATATTCTCTTTGGTCGAGCCCGACGCGCTGATTGCTCGTTGGGCATTTTTTTAAATATTTTCTTGAAACTCTCGCCCGATACTCTTACCTTTACGAAAAATTGGAGTGAGGCGTGGATTCGGTTTTGCATGAATTTTCTTCTGCCTTTCGCAAAAAGGTTGCCGATCGGATAGCCGTGTTGAGCGGCGAAGTGCAGCCGGTCGGGCTTTATGAACCGGTTCGTTGGGCGCTTTCCGCACACGGCAAGATGCTGCGGCCGGTGCTCCTGCTTACCGTCTGCGAGGCGGTCGGCGGCCGTGCCGATGACGCCCTTGACGCGGCAGCGGCGCTGGAAATGGTGCACATTTTCAGCCTCGTCCATGACGACATTATGGACAACGA
>JAPDQV010000019.1:3433-59523 GCA_034505495.1 candidate division KSB1 bacterium
TGCGGCGCGGCCGCGCCACCGTGCACAAAAAATGGGACGTCAACACCGCCATCCTTGCGGGCGATGCGATTCTCGTCAAAGCCTACCAAGCGTTGGGCGGTGTCTCTGCAGTGCTCTTGCCCCAAGTGCTGCAGATGTTTTCGCAGGCGATTCTGGAAGTGTGCGAGGGTCAGGCATTGGACATGGAGTTCGAGCATCGCAGCGACGTGACGGTGCAGGACTATTTTTCCATGATCGAACGCAAAACCGGCCGGCTTTTCTCGGCGGCCTGTGCACTCGGCGCCTTGCTGGGCGGCGGGTCTAGGGAGCAAGTTCGCTCTATGTCCGAGTTCGGCGCTGCGGTGGGCCGAGCTTTTCAAATTCAAGACGATATGCTCGATTTTACGGCTGACCAATCGGTTCTCGGTAAGGATATAGGCAGCGATCTGCGCCGCGACAAGAATTCCTTTTTGCTTTTATATGCACGAGAAAACGGCAACGAAGCCCAAATCGCACGTCTGCGTGCGCTGCAAAATAAACCGCATCTCACTGCTGCAGACATTCAGGAAGCGGTTTGCGTATTGCGGGAAACGGGAGCCGTCGATGCCGCACTGCGCGAGGTAAATTCCGCCCTCGATCACGCCCGAATCTCGCTGCAATGTCTGAACGAAGAAAAGCCAAAGCTTGCCCTGGAGCAACTGGTGGAGTTTATCCGCATGCGGGAGAGCTGAGGGCTATGCGCGGCCTCTTTCGCCTCTTTTTTATCCTTCTGATTCTTTTTGCCGTCTCAAAAATCATCAACCTGGCATTGACGGGCAGGCTGTTTCAGCGCGGGGCGTTTAGAGAATCCGTAAAGGAGAGCCTTAAAACGCTCTGGCAGGGCATGCAGTTGTTTGTTATTGTGTGGTTTTTGTACTTGATTTTTTTGTGGTGGGTGAGACGGCGTTAAAATAGGGACGCGGCCAATGGTTGCATGCCGGTTGACCGCGTCCAAGGTCATAGACTCTTGGGGCTTTTAGCAACTTTTCCGCTTATCGGAAGTATGGTTGCCCCCAACTTTACTTTTTTAATCTCCGGTGCAGCCACAGGATCAGAACGGCGCCGCCCGTGGCGATCAGAATGCTGCCCAGGTTAAATCCGGTCACACTGCCGATGCCCAACAGAGAAGCGATAAAACCGCCTACGAACGCCCCGCCGATGCCGAGAAGAATCGTGATGATGATGCCGCCGGGATCTTTACCGGGCATGATCACTTTTGCCAGCGCCCCGACGATCAAACCCATCAAAATCCATGAAAAAAAGCCCATAGCTGATCTCCTCTTTTAATAATTGTCAAAACCACAAAAAGTCTATTTATTTCTGCTGCAAATTTTTTCAAGCAAAGGTTGAATTTTATTGGCTCAACCGACAATCGTTCTCAAGCTTTGTTAAAAAAAGCGCCGTTTATTCCAAAGCTTGGCGGATGGCTTCCCGCAGGATGGCGGCCGAGCGGTGCAGATACGCATTTTCTTCGGTTGAGAGCTTCCATTCCAATATTCGTTCGGCACCCGCCTCGCCGACAACGGCCGGAACACTCAAACAAACATCCCGCAGGCCGTATTCACCTTCAAGAACGACTGAAATAGGTAATACGCTCTTTTCATTCCGAATAATTGCGCTGACAATACGCACCAACGCTTGTCCCACGCCGAAATAGGTGGCGCCTTTGTAATCGATGATATGGTAAGCCGACCGCCGAACCCTTTCCTCGATTTTGCGCCTCTCTTCCCGCCAATCTTGACACTTGCCGCAGATGCAGCAATAATCGTTAAAAGGCATGCCGGCTATGTGAGAAATCGACCAGGCGGCAAACTGGCTGTCGCCGTGCTCGCCGAGGATATACGCGTGGATATTGTGGACGTCGATTTCGCAGTGACGGCTGAGCAAATAGCGAAAGCGGGCGCTGTCAAGGACGGTCCCAGAGCCGATGATTCTGCCTCGCGGCCATTGAGCATAGCGTTGTGCTGCAAATGTCAGCACATCGACCGGATTGGTGACCATCACGACGACGGCATCCGAATCCTCGCGAATTTCATCCATAATCCCCTGTATAATCCGGACGTTGCGCTGCAGCAGCTGCAGACGCGTCTCTCCGCTCTGCTGCTTGGCTCCCGCCGTTATGACGATCACGTGCGCGTCGCGATAGTCATGCTTGTTACCGGTGCGGATTTGCACGTTTGGATAAAACGGGAGACCATGGGCAAGGTCTAACGTCTGCCCTTCCGCCAATCGCTCGTCCTTATCCGTCAAGACGATCTCATCTGCAGCACCGTTTTGCGCCAGCGCATAAGCAAAGGTAGAGCCTACCGCCCCTGCGCCGATAATGACGACTTTGCGCGCTTTCCATCTCGCCATGTTAGTGTCCTTTTTCCAAAATTTTGTTGAAATATAATCCTAACGATCCAGCTTAATATTCCCCTCCGGTGGCAATCCGCGTACTGAGTCAAACTAATTTTAGAAAAAGCATTACGGCAGGGATTTTAAAAAGGTGTCTTCCGGGAAGAGGTTTTTCCAATAATCGGCAACCGCTTTGTATTCGCTTTCCGATCGGTTTTGTTGGTAGAATTGGATCCAATTGAACATGTAGGTTTTGAGTGAGGCGACTTCCTGATCGCTAAGCAGATCAAGAGCGAGAATCTCATCGGTCAGTTCGCGAAAAGACGCCCACTCTTTTTTCAGCCAATGTTCTCTTTGCGCCAATTGAAACGCGTATTTACAGTTGGCGGCAAAGTCCTTGTTTTCCCAATAGCGGGTATAGGCTTGAGAAAACAATCGAAATGCTTCAGTATATTTTTGCCCCTCGACGAGCTGTTTACCCCAACGGTAATAGAGACTCTGCTCAAAATTGACGTTCGAGCGTGAATCGCGATTGAATTTTTGCGCCAAGCGCACATATTCGTAGGCCTTGGCATAGTCGCCGGCTTTTTCTGCGAAATAGGCGCGGTTATAGGCGAGGAGCCCCAACAGCTCCGTATTGTTGATGCGGCGGCCGCGGCTGTTTTCGTAAGCGTAAAGACGATCCAGGCCGATCCTGAGCGCTTCGTTGCGCGGATAGAATTGCAAAAGGTACCGCGAGTACTCTTGCAGATTGCGCATGATGTTGAATCCGGCCGGCGATGTATTCTCCACAGCAATATCGGCGCCGAAATCCGGAAAAATGGTGTAGACGTGCGAGGGCGTTTCAAAGGCTTCGGTCGGCAGACCCAAATCCTGGCAGACCAGATTGTAGAGCAGAGTGCCGGCCACGCAGTTAAAGCGTTTTTCCCTGACTACATGAACGAGGGTTGTGGCTTCTTCTTTATAATTCAGCAGCCAAACGGCATGAAGGTAGGCAAAAATTTTGGCGGCTGCATCAAGGCGATTGTGGCGGTCGAGATGATAGTTGTCGAGCGTTCGGATCAGGCCGCGGTACCATTCCAGATAGGCGTCCAGCGAATCGGGGTCGTCTGCACCGGACAACACAAACGCCGCCTCGACGAGGCTGAACTGATCGAGGCTCAGATCCTCGATATCCTGCGCGAGGACCTCCTCCAGCTCGGACATACCCGCTTTAACGGGCAAAGCCGCAGAGAGGACCAGCAGCAAGGCAGTGCATGTTTTTTTCAACAAACTGTGTTTTTGCATCCGAGATGGCGCCATCTTTTCGAACCGTGGACGACTCATTATCTATGATACAAAATCAAACCTATGCCGCTCATTTTCCTAACATAAAATTAGAAAATAAAACGCAGGGATGCAATTTTAAAATCAAGGCTCGTGCGATCTTTGAGCTGCACGAGCCTTGACATCTTACTGCCCAAGCTCCCTTTCGATTGCCGTCACGACCGACTCGTCCGTCGGCCTGGTGCGCGCCGAGAATCGCGCCTTTAGGTGCCCGTCGCGGCCGACGAGAAATTTGGCGAAATTCCAATCGATGTCGCCGCCGAAAGGATGCTTTGTCTTGTCGGTCAAATATCGGTAAAGCGGATGGATATCCTTACCTTTGACGGAAATCTTGGCGAACATGGGGAAAGTGACACCGTAATTTACCGTACAGAACTCTTTGATTTCCTGGTTCGTTCCGGGTTCTTGTCCCAAAAAATTGTTCGCCGGGAATCCGAGGACGACAAATCCGGCATCGCGATATTTTTCGTATAATTTCTGCAGATCGGCGTATTGAGGCGTGTTGCCGCATTTGCTCGCCACGTTCACGATCATAACCACCTTGCCTTTATATTGCGCCAGATCGACGGTATCGCCGTCGATGCTGACCATCTTGAAATCCAGGGGGCTTTTGACCTCGCCCGCCAGGGCTGAGGCCGCCGCCGCAAACAGAAACGTCATTCTTTTAAGCATCGGTTTATCCTCATTTTTATTTCTTTGATTCATTACGGCTGAGTTATAACAGATATGCGGCGGCCGATATTTCCCTTTGGGAAAGAGCTATACTTCGATGGTTTTTTCTTCCTTACTGCTGCGGCCTACGGCTGAGGGATAGGACCCAAGAACTTTGAGCATATCGGTGATTTCTTCCAGATGGCGCAGGGCGTTGCGGCACAATTCCTCATGGAGGGAACCGGCAAAGTCGAGATAGAAAATGTAATCCCATGGTCTGCCGCGCATGGGGCGCGACTCGATTTTCAACAGATCAATATCGCGCAGAGCAAAAACACTGAGACTTTTAAAGAGCGCGCCGGGGATGTTTTTCATCGAAAAGACGATCGAGGTTTTGTCGGCTGGGCCGAAATCGTGCTCCTCGCGCGCCAGCACGATAAAGCGGGTAAAATTTTCGGGGATGTCCTCAACTTCCTCGCAAAGGATAACCATCCCATAGTCTTCAGCTGCCCAACGACTGCCGATGGCCGCCGCATGGCGCAAACCCTGGTCGCGGATCATTTTGACGCTTCCGGCCGTATCGTAGGCGGCCACTGCCTCCACGTTCGGCAGTGAGGCAAGGAATTCGCGACATTGTTCTAATGCCTGAGGATGTGAATAGATGATGCGGATGTCCTCAAGCTTGGCGCCGGGATGGGCAATGAGGTGCTGTTCAATGCGCAGCGATGTCTCGCCGACGATAAGGAGATCGTGTTGCAGCAGCAGATCATAGACACGATGAATACTGCCGGTTAGAGAATTTTCTATCGGCACAACCGCAAATTCCGCCTTTTCGCTTTCGACGGCCTCGAACGCCTCGTCGAAAGAGCGGCAGGGCAGGAGGTCCATCTCCTGAGCAAAAAATTTGCGTGCAGCAATTTCGCTGAATGCATAGCGGGCGCCCTGAAAGGCAACCGGTCCGATAGAGTGACTCATTTTCCTCCTTTTCTGTTTCTGTTTGTGCTCAAGTTCGAAATCGATGCGCTCTGGGCATCGGGTTGGAAATAGTTGCAGATTGTTTTTGCCGTTATTACGCCGATCGAAGCCGCCGGTGCGGCGACAAGTGCGCCGAGGAATGGATAGAGTCCGCCGGCTACGACGATCCAAAGCATGGCGGGCAAAATGGTATTCGCCTCGTTGAGCGAGGATTTCGGCAACAGCCGCCGCAGTTGGCTCAGCACTAGCCCCAGGCCGATGAGAGCAAGGATTTGCGGAATGCCGGCCAGATCCTCGACGAACAACAGGCTTCCAGCCGGACCGATGATCCAGCCGCCGTAAGGAAGAAACAAGCACAAGGCGGTAAAAGCAGTGATCATACCCGTTTCCAGAAATCCGAGAGCGGCCGTTCCGGTGCCGACCACTAACATAGCCAACAGGGCGCCCGCCAGGGAGGATCGAAAATAGTCCGCGACGGCCGTTGCAGACTCATACCATCCGTTTACCGCGCTTTCGAACCATTTCTGCGGCAGCCGCGCTGCAGAGTGACGAAGTAAAGGGAACAGCCCGAACAGCGTCGCCGCGCTCAGCAGAAGGGCGAATATCGAGCGCAGATCGCTCGGCCACAAGGCATCGATGATTTTCAGAACTGCTAAGGACAACTGCAGTCTGCCGACGAAAAAATCCAATAAGAAACGGTCGTTCGGATGAGTAAGCAAAGCTTCCTGCACTGTTTGTAAAATCGGATCGTTTATCAGGATCCAGAGGAGAAAAAGGGTAAAGAGCCCGATCGTTCTTTTTAGGACTGCACTCTTTTGTGTCGGCAGGTTGGGGTGAGCAAATATGGAAAGCAGGGAAGCGGTCCACCAAACGCCGGCGAAAAGATCGGCGTCAAGCAGACGGATACCGGCGGCTATAGCGCCGACGGCAAGCGTTAAAAGCGGCGAGAGGATGAACAACAGCACCGGTGAGCTCCTGCGCATGGCTACGACAGCACCTCATCCGGCGCTCCTTCACGGGAAAGCTGCCGGAATTCA
Source organism: candidate division KSB1 bacterium (assembly GCA_034505495.1). NCBI lineage: Bacteria > Pseudomonadati > Candidatus Zhuqueibacterota bacterium. Next base: position 9,778 of record JAPDQV010000019.1, read on the forward strand.
TTGAGGAAATCAGACAAAGTTTGGTAAAACTTGCCGGCAAGGATCGTCATAATTTTGAGAGCGGTTTCGGGGCTGGAGACCGCCAGACGATTGTAATCTGATTTCGGCAGAGCCAATAGAACCGATTCCTCCAGCGTGACGGCGCCGTGACGGCGATCTCGGGTGGTAAAAAGCGCGGACTCGCCGAAATAGCTCCCTTGCCGGACTGTTCTCATGGGCTGCATAGTGCCGTTTTTTTGTTGAAAGAGGCTGACCGACCCTTTGAGGACAAAATAGAGGGCGCCTGCCGGACTGCCGATGGGATAAACAACCTCATCGGCGCTCAAGCGGCGCAAATAGGTATGACGGGCAAGCGCTTTGAGCGAACGTTTTCCAAAACCGGAAAATAAGGGGCAGGAATTGATGAGTTCCCACTTTTCGCCCTCTTCGTAGAAATCGCCGCTTACTATGCTTTCCAAGCGGTCCAAGAGTCGATAACCCATAACCACCCCAATCCGTTGTCGCGATGCCGCGTGCAACGAACGGCGGCATCATTTCTATTGCTTTTAGCCTCTCAAAATCTTAACTTTATTTAAAGTTAACCAGGCAATTGCATGCGGCGTTTTTCAATATACGCAATTCTCTTTTTTGTTAACAGTATTTTCTTCGTTTCCAGTGCCCAAAGTTCGGCAGAAAAGTCGGAGCTGCAGTCGCTGCAAGAGGAAATTCGCAGGTATGAACAGCAGCTCAAGCAAAAGAGCGAAAAGCAAAAAGCGGCAGCAGAGCTGATCGCCGGTTTGGATCGCCAGATCGATTTGACGAGCTCGAATCTATATCGTCAGCGAAAGGAACTCGAGTCGGTCAAACGTCAGATCGAGCTGCACCAAAAAGAGATTGCCGAGCTGGAAGCCGAAATTGCCGCTTTGAAGGAGATTATCAAAAAGCGGCTAATTGCTTTTTATAAATATGGGCGGCGGCCTGAATACGAACTGCTTTTGAGCGCCAAAGGCATTCAGCATGTCGATGCCTGGCTGCGCTATCAAAAAATCGTCGCCGATAACGACCGGCGCAATTTTAAGGCGTTGGCATCGCGCAAAGAGCGTTTGGAGCAGGAACTTTTAGCGCTGCAGCAGCAGCAAAGCAGAAAAGAGGTCCTGACGCGGCAATATGAACTGACGGCTGCGGAACTAAAGAATACTCGGGCAAGGCGAAGCGAACATCTCAAGTCGCTGCAAAAGGATGCGGATTTTTTGCGCGCCCGCCTCAATGAACTTCAGGCAGCGCAGCGTCAGATCGAAAAAACGATTGCCGATTTGGAAACTCGCCGGCGCGAGCAGCAAAAGACCGAAACCGCACCTGCGGCATCCAAACCGCAGCCATCGGCTCCGCGGACGGTGCGGCGCAGTGCGGCGCCGAGCCGGTTCGACGCCTTAGAAGGGCGACTGCCATGGCCGACCGAGGGAACCGTCGTCACACGCTTCGGCAAACAGCGCCATCCCATTTTCAATACCATTACGGAAAATTTGGGCGTCGACATCCGCGCCTCGCTCGGAGCACCGGTAAGGGCTGTTTTGGATGGTAAGGTCGAGACCATCTCCTGGCAGCGCGGCAGCGGCAGCATCATCATTCTCAGCCACGGCGACGGATATTATACCGTTTACACCCATGTGGCCGAGATTCGCGTCAATGTCGGCGATACGATTAAAGCGGGCGATCTCCTCGGCGTGGTCGGCGATTCGGGGTCGCTGAGCGGGCCGCTTCTCCACTTTCAAATCTGGCGGAATTCGGAGAATCTTGATCCGGAAAAATGGCTGTCCAAGAAAAGGCTGCCAGCCGCAGCCGGATTGGCATCGGAAAGGTAATCGATTCGGAATGGGTTTTGAACGCGTCATCGGTCAGCAGCATGCAAAGGATATTCTGCGGCAGGCCCTGCAAAGCGGCAGGATGGCGCACGCTTATCTTTTCATCGGACCGGAGGGCGTCGGCAAGGAAGCCTTGGCAGTGGAATTTGCCAAGGCCCTGCTCTGCACCGGCAAGGAGAATCCTCCATGCCTGCAATGCCTCAACTGCCGGCGCGTTGAGCAGTTTCAGCATCCCGATCTCATGTTTCTTTTTCCGGCGGCCAAAGAAACCGATGCGGATCAACTTCGTAAGGTGTTGGACAGTTTTGCAGCCCAGCCGTATCGAAGGCAGCGGCTTTCGGCTGTGACGATTTCGATCGAACGCATCCGAGAGGTGAGGCGGTGGGCGGCGCTCAAGCCGCTGGAAGGGCGTCAGGTGGTCGTCATCGGCGAGGCCGACCGCATCAAGGCCGAAGCGGCTAATGCCCTGCTCAAGCTTCTCGAAGAGCCGCCGGCCGAGTTGTACTTTTTGCTGACCTCGTCGCAACCGGAGGCCCTGCTGCCGACGATCGTCTCGCGCTGCCAACAGATTCGACTGCATCCGCTGAGCGAAAAAGAGATCATGACGGCGTTGATCGAACGGGAGGGAATGGACGAAGAGCAGGCCAGGCTGCTGAGCCGCATCAGCCAGGGCAGCTACCGCCGCGCTTTGGAATGGGCGGATGAAGATTTCGGCAGGCTGCGCGACGATGTGCTCGATCTGCTGCGCGCGTCGCTGCGCACCCACAGAGCGCGATTGGAAACAGTCGAAAAACTCGCTCAGCAATACGATCGCCGTGAACTCGCCGATCTCCTCGATCTTGTGATGATTTGGTTCCGCGACGCTCAATTGCTGCAGCTTTTTGCCGGTGATGCCGAAAGATTTGTCGTCAACCTCGATCGACTCGAGCAGCTGAAACGATTTGTCGATGCGTTTGAGACGATCGACTATGATCGCATTTTTCAAGACATCGAAACATCCATACAAATGATCGAGCGCAGCGTTTATCAGCAGCTGGTTTTGCTGGTGCTGCTGAGTCGAATGCGTGCCGCTGTAAAACTGAAAGGTCGAAGCATATGATGATAGAGATATTGTTCAAAGGTGAACGTCGGGAAATCTACCATAACCCGCAGCAGTTTCCATTTCAGGTCGGTGATTACGCCATTGTCGAGGCGGAAAAGGGTGAAGATCTGGGGATTGTCAACCAGATCGGATCGCTGTTGGAGCGAAAACGGCGCGATACACCGATCCGCAACATCATCCGCAAGCCGACGGTGCAAGATATGGCGCGTTATCGTGAAAATCGCCGTAAAGAATTCGAAGCCTATCAGCTCTGTCGGAAAAAAGTGGCCGAACACGGCCTGGATATGAAGGTGGTCGACGTCGAGTATCAGTTCGACGGCCAAAAAATTACTTTTTACTTTACGGCCGAAAAGCGGATCGACTTTCGAGCGTTGGTCAAAGATCTGGCGTCGATCTATAAAGTGCGCATAGAGCTGCGGCAAATCGGCGTGCGCGACGAAGCCAAGCGCATCGGCGGATACGGTGCCTGCGGTAGAAAGCTCTGCTGCACGACGTGGCTGAAAGAATTCGACCCCATTACCACCCAGTGCGCCAAGGAGCAGAATCTGCCGCTCAACCCGCAAAAGCTCTCCGGTCTGTGCAGCCGCTTGTTGTGCTGTCTGATGTACGAACGAGAGTTCTACCGCCAACAGGCGGAAAAACTGCCGCCGGTCGGTACCAAATACAAAACTGCCAAAGGAATCGGCATCGTTACTCATTATGATGTCTTTAAGGAAATCGTAACCCTGCAGTACGAGGACAACCGGCTGGAGGTTATGACGCTTGAGGAACTGCTGCCGTTGGAATTCGAACTGCCGCCGGACTATGAAAAGCGGCTAGCAGCAGAGCAAATGCAAAGTGAAGAACTCGATGAGAGGGTAGGGGAATGAGACAGAGGATTCACCGTGTCGGCTTGTTGACGGGCGGCGGAGATTGTCCGGGTCTAAACGCCGTCATTCGTGCCGTCTCTAAGGCTTTGATGCGCGCCCAAAATACGGAAGTGATCGGTTTTGAAGACGGCTTTGAGGGGCTGATCGAGAACCGTTACAAAATTCTCGACTGGAACGCCGTTTCGGGTATTCTGCAGCGCGGCGGAACCATTTTGGGGACCTCGAATAAAGCCGATCCGTTCGGCTATATTGTTTACGAAAACGGTCAGCGGCGGTTGGTGGATAAATCCGACGAGGTGCTGCGCAACATCGAAGCTCTGGGACTCGAAGCACTGGTGGTTATCGGCGGCGACGGCAGTATGACCATTGCCCGCAAGCTGATGCAGAAAGGCGTGCCGATCGTCGGTGTGCCCAAGACGATCGACAATGATCTTTACGGCACCGATTACACCTTCGGCTATGATACGGCCGTATCGATTGCAGCCGAGGCCATCGACCGCATTCACACCACCGCCGAGTCGCACCACCGCATCATGCTGGTCGAGATCATGGGACGCTATGCCGGTTGGTTGACTTTGGGTGCCGGTTTGGCTTCCGGTGCGGATGTGATCATTATTCCGGAGATCGAATATGATCTCGAGGCAATCATCGAAGTCGTTGAGCAGCGCAGTAAACGCGGCCGACGTTTCAGCCTCATCGCCGTTTCCGAGGGCGCCAAACCGCGCGGCGGCCAACTGACGGTGCAGCGAATCGTCGAAGACAGTCCTGAAAAGATTCGTCTCGGCGGCGTCAGCATCAAACTATGCAATGAAATCGAAGCCGCGACCGGCCTGGAAGCGCGGGCAACCATTCTCGGTCATCTGCAGCGCGGAGGCACTCCCACTGCATTCGATCGTATTTTGTCGACACGCTACGGTGTCGCGGCGGCAGAGCTGATCATACGCGGTGAATTCGGCCGTATGACCGCATTGCAGGGGGGGCGCATCACGCACGTGCCCATCGAAGAGGTCGGCGGACGAACGCGAACCGTGGATCCGGAAAACGAACTGCTGCGCGCTGCCCTAGCGACCGGCGTAAGCTTGGGCGTAAAATTGTAGAGAACTTGTAAATTGGAAAGGAAATCCTCTTGAGCCACTCTTTCAAACGAATTTTAGTAACCAGCGCTTTGCCGTACGCCAACGGCCCGATTCATCTGGGACATTTGGCGGGCGCTTATTTGCCGGCCGATATCTATGTACGTTATCAAAGACTCAAAAAGCGCGATGTGTTGTACATCTGCGGCTCTGATGAGCACGGCGTGCCGATCACCATTGCTGCCGAAAAACGCGGCGTTTCTCCGCAGGCCATCGTGGACGAATATCACGAGCGCAACAAAGCAGCCTTTGCCAAGTTCGGGATGTCGTTCGACTATTACGGCCGCACCAGCTCGCCCGTGCATCACCAAACGTCGCAGGAATTTTTTCTGACCCTCTACCGTAAAGGGATCTTTAAAAAGAAACGGGAAAAGCAGCTCTATGACCCCAAAGCCAAAATGTTTTTGCCCGACCGCTACGTGCGGGGAGAATGTCCGATTTGCGGCTTTGCCGAAGCTTACGGCGATCAGTGTGAAAAATGCGGCTCTTCGCTGTCGCCGACCGACCTAAAGAATCCAAAGAGCGCTCTTACCGGCGAAACGCCCGAGCTGCGCGAAACCGAGCATTGGTACATTCCGTTGGGCGATTTTCAGCCGCGCCTCGAAGACTGGCTGGCGACGCGCCGCGGTTGGAAACCCAACGTCATGGGACAGGTCAAGAGCTGGCTGGCCGAAGGGCTGTCGGATCGGGCCGTAACCCGCGACCTGTCGTGGGGCGTCAAAACGCCGCTGCCCGAAGCGGAGGGCAAGGTGCTCTATGTCTGGTTCGATGCGCCGATCGGCTATATTTCCGCCACCAAAGAATGGGCCATGCAGAAAGGCGATCCTGAACTTTGGAAAACCTACTGGCAGAGCCAGGACACCAAGCTGGTTCATTTTATCGGCAAGGACAACATCGTCTTTCATTGCATCATGTTTCCCGCCATGCTGATGGCGCACGGAGATTATGTGCTGCCCGACAACGTGCCGGCCAATGAGTTTCTCAATCTGGAAGGGAACAAGCTCAGCACCAGCCGCAACTATGCGGTGTGGCTGGAAGATTACGCGGCCAAATTCGAGATCGATCCGCTGCGCTATTATCTTGCCGCCAATGCGCCGGAGACCAAGGACTCTGATTTTACATGGAGCGAATTCCTCCAGCGCAACAACAGCGAGCTGGCGGACATTTTGGGCAATTTCATCAATCGTACGCTGGCATTCTTGGATCAACGCTTCGAAGGCGTTATCCCTGCCCGAGGGGAGACGGATGATTTGGACCGCAGCATGCTCGAGACGATTCGTCGCGCGCCCGAACTCGTCGGCGAAGCCGTCGAGCGTTTTGAAATTCGCCGCGCCGTCGCTCTGCTGATGGATACGGCCCGCAGCGCCAACAAATATTTCAACGATCAGGCGCCGTGGCTGACGATCAAAGAAAATCCCGCAAAATGCGCAACCACGATCAATATCTGTCTGCAGGCCTGCGCCTTGTTTGCGGTACTGATGGAGCCGGTGATGCCCTTTTCCGCAGAAAAGCTTTGGAAGATGCTGGGATTCGAAGGCGACCTGCACGATCAAAAATGGGACGCTGCGGGTGAATTTCCTCTGCCGGTCGGCAAAAAGATCGGTAAACCGGCAATTCTTTTCCGAAAAATCGAAGAGGCGGAAATTCAGCCGGAGATCGAGCGGCTGCGCCGGGTCCAGGAATCGCTGAATAAACCGCCGGTTCAGGAAGAGACGCCGCTGATATCGATCGACCAGTTTGCTCAAGTACAGCTGCGCGTGGCTACGGTGCTGCAGGCTGAAAGGATTCCCAAGGCGGACAAGCTGCTCAAACTGCAGATCAAAATCGGCGATGAACGACGGCAGATCGTTGCCGGCATAGCCCAGCGTTATACCCCCGAGGAATTGATCGGCAAAAAGATCATTGTCGTCGCCAACCTGCAGCCAGCGGTTATTCGCGGCATTGAATCGCGCGGCATGCTGCTCGCTGCCGAAGATGCGGAAGGCCGCTTTTCTCTGCTCGGCTTGGACCGAGAGGTTGCCGACGGCGCGAAAATCCGTTGAAACTCGAGCTGGAAAACGCGGACGCCCAAATGCTGATCGACACGCACGCCCATCTCGATTACGACCGCTATGATGGAGATCGTGAGGATGTGATACGACGCGCCGTTGCCGAGGGTGTTACGGCCGTCATCACCGTCGGCGTCGATCACCGCAGCTCCCTGACGGCGGTCAAGTTGGCGGAACACTATCCTCAGCTCTATGCCGCGGTCGGCGTCCATCCGCATGATGCCGCTTCAATGAGCGATGAACAGTTTGAAGAGCTGGCCGAATTGGTCAACCATCCGCGCGTCGTAGCCGTGGGCGAAGTAGGACTTGACTATCACTACAATTACTCGGCTCCCGAGGTGCAGCGCCGCGTCTTTCGCCGTTTTATCGATTTGGCGCTGCGTTCGGAAAAGCCGTTGATCATTCACACGCGCGAGGCGGCTGAAGACACGCGATCGTTGCTGCACGAGAGGAAACGACACGGCTGGCGCGGCGTATTTCACTGTTTTTCCGGCGACGAGAGCGAAGCGGAGCGGGTCTTAGAGATGGGTTTTCATATTTCTTTTACCGGCGTCGTTACGTTCCGCAACGCAAGAGCCGCCCAGGTCGCGCGCCGGGTTCCCTTGGACAGGCTTTTGGTGGAAACAGATTGTCCCTATCTCACGCCGGAGCCGTTTCGCGGCAAACGCAACGAGCCGGCTTTTGTCGTCTATGTGGCGCGCAAAATGGCTGAACTGAAAGGCGTCCCCTTTGACACGCTCGCCGACCTGACGACGCAAAACGCCGCCGTACTGTTCGGCCTGCCCCTTGAAAAGCTGTCCGATTCGATCCGATGAAGCCGAAAAAGAGTCTGGGTCAGAATTTCCTCGTCGACCTCAACATGGCGCTCAAGATGGTCGAGGCAATCGGCCCGCAACCGGACGATATTATGGTTGAGATCGGTCCGGGCCACGGCATTCTGACTCGACTGCTGCAGCCCCGCGTACGCAAACTCTACGCCGTGGAAATCGACCAACGATTTTACGAAGAACTGCGGGCAAAATTTGCCGGTTGCGACAACTTTGTGCTGGTGGAAAGCGACATCCTGGACTTTGATTTTTCCGCCACTGCGGCTGATCAAGTGCGCGTCGTCGGTAATATTCCCTACAACATTACCAGCCCGATCCTTTTTCACACGTTTGAGTACCGGAAGCAGATTAGAGATGTCACCCTTCTCATGCAGAAGGAGGTCGGCGTACGTGCGGCGGCAGAAGAGAATTGTAAGGACTATGGCGTGTTGTCGGTCTTGGGTCAGGCTTTGGCCGATGTCGAGCTGCTGATGAAAGTACCGCCGACCGTTTTTCGTCCCCGCCCCAAAGTGGATTCGGTTCTCGTGCGCTGGCGATTCAACGAAGAACGGGCGCGCCGCATCCGTGATGAGAAGTTTTTTCGGCAGATCGTACGGCGCGCTTTCAACCAACGCCGCAAAATGCTGCGCAACTCGCTGAAAGATTTTGCCGACCTGACGCGTTTTGATTTTACCCGTCGACCGGAACAGCTGAGCGTCGAAGAGTGGATCGATTTGGCTAACGAGCTGTTTGAAAAAGTCCAATCGACAACCACGAGGTGAGTATTGTCGATTCAAAAGGCTGAAGCCGTGGTTCTACACAGCCGACCGCAGGGCGAGACGAGCAAAATCATCACGCTCTATACGCGCGAGTTCGGCAAGCTGTCACTGATGGCCAAAGGATCCCGCGGTCTACAGTCCAAATATCTTGGCGCACTCGAGAGCTTTAATCACCTGTCGATTGTTTTCTACCAAAAAGAAGAGCGCAGTCTTCAGTATCTCAGCCAGGCGACCATTCTGAATCCTTTTATGAATCTGCGCAGCCAATTGGGTCGTACGGTTTTGGCGGCCATTCCCTGTGAGATCGTCGAGCGGACGGAGGTTGAATCGCGACCGCACGTCCAATTGTTCGACCTATTGCTCGAAGCGCTTTCAGCGCTCGATACTGCTGAAAGAGGCCTGCGCAACATCGTAAGAGCCTTTATTTTGCATTTTGCTTCGCTGGCGGGATTCGCTCCGCAATTGTATCGTTGCCGCGACTGCGGCGCAGAGGCGGCTGACTCGGACGTTTCGTTTCTCCTACGGGACGGCTCTTATTTGTGCGGGGCATGCGCGGCTGAGGGCTTCGGCAAAAGACTCTCCGCCGCAGCGCTGCAGACGCTCCGCAGCCTTGCCGTCTCGTCGCTTTCGACAGCAACGCGACGGCCGGTCTCTGCCGCTCTAGGTGAAGAGTTGGACGCGTTTTTGTTCGATTATTTGGCCGTACATTTGGAGGAGATGAAAAGCTGCAGGTCTCTGAAGGTGCTCCACAGCCTGCAAAATCATTTATCGAGAGAGGAAACGGAAAGCTGATCTGCTTATGAACCCCAACGCATCCGTCGGAATCGTCGAAAAGAAATATTTCACCTTTGCTGAACCGCCCAACGAGATGCCGCTGGAGAGCGGCGAACGGCTTGGCCCGATTACGCTGGCTTACGAGACTTACGGCAGGTTGAACGATCGGCGCGACAACGCGATTCTCATCTGCCATGCTCTGTCGGGAGATTCACATGTCGCCGGCTATTACTCGGAAAAGGACCGCAAGCCGGGATGGTGGGAATTCATGGTCGGCTCCGGCCGCGCCATCGACACGGATAAATATTTCGTCATCTGTTCGAACGTGATTGCCGGCTGCCAAGGATCGACAGGACCATCATCCCTAAAACCGGATGGAAAGGGCCATTATAACCTCAGTTTCCCGGTGGTGACTATCGGCGACATGGTGCGCGCGCAGACGAAGCTTATAGATCATCTCGGTATCGAAAAGCTGATGTGCGTCCTAGGCGGTTCCATGGGCGGCATGCAGGTGCTCGAATGGATAGTGGAGTACCCCGATCGCGTCGCTTCAGCGATTCCACACGCCACCACCACACGTTTGACGGCGCAAGGCATCGCTTTCCACGAGGTCGGAAGACAGGCTATTTACGCCGATCCCGACTGGCGCGGCGGCGATTATCTGGAGTACGGCGTTGTCCCGCGTAAAGGCTTGGCCGTTGCCAGAATGCTTGCGCATATTACCTATCTCAGCGAAGAGTCAATGCACCAAAAATTCGGCAGAAGGCTGCGCGAAAAGGAACGGTACGGTTACGATTTCAGCACCGATTTCGAAGTGGAAAGCTATCTCCACTATCAGGGAGAATCCTTTGTACAGCGTTTCGATGCCAACTCTTACCTTTATATCACCAAGGCCATCGACTATTTTGACCTGAAGCAGGATTATGGCACGCTAGAGGATGCTTTTGCCAAAGTCAAGGCCAAGGTGCTCGTTTTTTCGTTTACTTCGGACTGGCTCTTTCCGACCGTGCAAAACCTGGAAATTGTGCGCGCTTTGCAGGCGCACCGCAAGCCGGTCAGCTTTATCGAGTTCCAATCGCCTTTCGGCCATGATTCGTTTCTGATCGAAAATCCGCAACAGGAAAAGGTCGTCGCCGACTTTTTAGCACATGTTTACGACTGATATTTCGACACCAGCGGAGTCAAGCATGCCTCATCATCGAACTTTTTATTCGCGCGTCGACTTGGAGACGATTTTCGAGCTGATAGAACCTCACAGCTCTGTTCTCGACTTGGGCTGCGGTGACGGCGAGCTGTTGCTCAAATTAATGAAGGAAAAGCAGATCGACGCCCACGGCGTGGAAATCAACGCTGATCTGGTCAGCGAGTGTATCGCCAAAGGTATTCCGACGCTGCATTCGGATTTGAATGCCGGTCTGGGCGATTTTCCGGACAACTCTTTCGACTATGTCGTGCTCAGCCAAACGCTGCAGCAGATTCGTCGGCCCGATTACATCTTGGCAGATCTCCTGCGTGTGGGCAGACGCGGCATCGTCGGTCTGATCAATTTTGGCTATTGGAAAGTGCGAGGATATCTGCTTTTGCGCGGCGCCATGCCCAAATCGCCCGCTCTTCCTTATGAATGGTACGATACGCCGAACATTCACCTCTCCACCCTCAAAGACTTTGAACGACTCTGCCGACAGTTGAATATTCGCCTCGCCAAGCAGATCAACATCGCCAACCGCAAACGAGGACAACTCCTGCCCAACCTCCGCCCCAATCTGTTCGCTGAACTGGCCGTTTTCGTTATTGAACGCGGCTGACCAAGGATTTTCCGGCTTTTGCTTCCTTTGCTCCAATAAAAATGTTTGGTGAATGAAGAAAAAAATATCTATTATGCGCAAGCTGTGCGCTGCCGTATCTTTTAAACAAAATCGTCAGGGCATCGAGCAAAGGCCATAAACCCTTGGAGATGAACATGCAGAAAGCGCGTCAAACTCTGCTTGCCGGAATCTTTTTGATTCTGGTGTTGACGCCGATTTGGGGTACAGCGCAAAACGTCGTGGTCAACAGCAGCTTTGAGGATGACAGCGGCTGGACGGTCTATAACGGCGGAACGCCCAATGATATTGTCGAGTACACCTTCCCGTATACGGCCGACAAGCCGACGCTCGGCAGCGGCAACGCCTGCCTGCACTTTTACGGCGAGATCGTTTCCGGCAGTTCTTGGATCAACGGCCTGATTTGGCAGCCCGTTACTTTGCAGGGAGGGAAGACCTATATCCTCGATGCCGCCTGGAAATATCTTGACGGAAACGTCGATGCCGGTTCCTGGTTCCAGATCTACGTCAGCCAAGAAGAGCCCGTCGATGGACAAGATTGGACGCCGATCGGCAGCAGCCACTCCGACCGCATGTACGGTTTCAATTCTTGGTCCGGTTGCTCCGGACTGGATATTGACGGCATGTTTATGGATGAAGCCTGTGATCCCAATCACAATGCGCTCTACCGGGCCCCTGCCGCTCCCGGAGAGCAAGTAGAGGTTTACCTCGGGCTGAAGACTGGAGCCGGCTGGGGTGGTACCTATTTCGAAATCCTTGTTGACGACATTACGTTTAGAGAAAATAAAGTCCTTAACGGCGATTTCGAGGATGCCGCCGACTGGTCTGTTACCGGCGGTGCAGCTGCGGATAAACTTGATGTCGTGCTTTCTCAAAGCGGCAATAATGGTCCGGCGCTGGGCAAAGGAAAATTTTTATCGATTAAAGGAGCGGCAAATACCGGAAATTGCGAGGGAGTGATCTGGCAGCCGGTTAAGCTGATCGGCGGCGCCGAATACGGATTTAACGCCGGTTTTCGGCATATCTCCGGTGATTTGACGGCCGGATTTTATTGTATCGTTTATGTTGCTCCCGAGGCCCCCGTCGAAGGCCAGGAATGGAAACCGTCGGTCACACCTGTCGCGTTTTTCAATTCGGCTGCCGGCTGCAGCGGCAACGGAGCAAACGGTACGTTTCGGCGCGACGGCTGCGGCGGTTTCGGACGCTTTACCGCTTTCGGAGCACCGGGACAAGAAGTGACAGCTTATTTGGGATTCAAAACCGGATGCAGCAAAGCCGTAGCCGCTTTCGAAGTTACGATCGACGATGTAAGCCTTGTGCTTTTGAGCGAGACATCCGCTCAAGTCGTTGAACAAAAAGAGCAAACTCCGATAGAGTGCATCCTCGAACAAAATTACCCCAATCCGTTCAATCCATACACGGATATCAAGTTCACTCTACCGAAAACCTCTAACGCAAGGCTGGCGGTTTATGATCTTTCCGGCCGGACCGTATCCATTCTGCTCGATGGAACCGTGGAAGCCGGAAGTCATACCGTAAGCTTTAGCGGCGAGGGACTGAGCACCGGGATTTATCTCTATGCTTTGGAAGTAGAAGGACAAAAGATCACCAGACGGATGGTTCTGCTAAAGTAGGAAAGAGAAGAGTTGAAAGGCGGCTCACAAAAGCCGCCTTTTTTATTCGATACCGCGAATCTTTTCCATAAACTGCGCCCTCAGCCACATTTCAGCAGAGTCCGTATTGCAGAAGGCAAGCTTGCCGCGAAAGTCGTTCAATTTGGCAAAGCCGTGCGCCTTCATCCATACCGAAACTTCGTCCAAAAGATCGCGCAATCGATCCAAGCCTTGCTGATAAAATAGAGAAGCGATCTGAACGGTTTGAGCGCCCGCCAATATCAACTTGATCACGTCGGCACCGCTCTTTACACCTGTGACGGCGGAGATGTCGCAACCGACTTGTCCATAAAGCACCGCCGTCCATCGCAAAGTTTTGAACAGGTCATAAGAACTGCTGAAGGAAAAGGTCGTGGTGAGGGTCAGCCGATCGATGTCGATGTCCGGCTCGGTGAAGCGGTTAAAGATGACAACCCCGCGGGCGCCGCTGTCGGCCAACCGTGAGACAAAGTGCGGCAATGAACTGAAATAAGGCCCAATCTTGACCGCGACCGGAATGGAAACCTGTTTAGTCACTTCCCGCAGGATGTCCAGGTACATTTTTTCGATCGTTGCCGCGTCTTCCTTTTTGTCGATCGCCGTTTTAAAGATGTTGAGCTCCAAAGCGTCGGCGCCTGCTTCCTGAAGCTGCCGTGCATACGAGATCCACCATTTGGCCGTCACGCAGTTGACGCTCGCAATGACCGGAATGGAAACCAAGCGTTTAGCTTCGCTGAGCATTTCGCAATATTCCTGCGGGCCATACTGCAGCTCCAATTGCGCCCGAAGATAATCGTACGCTTCTGTATGCAGCGCAGCCGAGGCATCGATCTGAAAATCCTTTTGCGCCAACACTTCTTCAAAAATGCTTTTTACGACTACGGCTCCGGCGCCGAATTTCTCGCAATCGGCAATCTTGGCTGCCGATTTGGTCAGTCCGCTCGACGCAACGATCAACGGATTGCGCAATTGAAGTCCGAGGTAAGACGTGGACAGATCGATCATGTTCATCTCCTTCGATGCGGTGTATGCGTATCGTCAATTTCTTTAATTTGCACCACAAAAGCAAGCGGCAAAATCCTTTTCCTGCTTGTAACTCCGGCTAAGAAAATTTAAATTGGCGCAAAAGGAGGAATCGAACATGCAATGGGACTGGATAGATTTGCGAAATCTTGATTTCAACGCGTTCGAAATTTGGCAAGGCCAAGGGCTGCTGTTGGCGAGCGGCGATTATGCGCAAAGGCATTACAACGCCATGACCATCGGCTGGGGAGCATTCGGTATTCTTTGGGGAAAACCGGCAGCCTTTGTGTTTGTCCGGCCGACGCGATTCACATTTCAATTTATGGAGCAATACCCTACTTTTTCCATCTCTGCTTTTTCCAAAGACTACGCATCGGCGCTGCACATTATGGGAACCCGCTCAGGCAGAGACGGCGACAAGTTTGCCGCCGCCTCTCTTACCGTCATTCCGAGCGGACGCATCGCCGCTCCCTCTTTTGCAGAAGCCGAATGGACGGCAGAATGCCGTACGATTTTCCGCCAGGATATTGAGCCGAAAGGTTTTCTCGATAAAGAGATCGAAGCTTTTTACCCGCGCCAAGACTATCACCGCCTTTATGTCGGAGAAATCCTCGGCCTGCGGCGCAGAGTTGATTAACGGATGCTTTCCAGAGCTTCGAGGCGCTCCGTCGCACGGGCGCGATATTCACGTGCGCCCTTGTGATCTGGATTGAGGCGCAGCACCTCATTCCACCATTTGATCGCTTCCAGATAATCTCCGGCCGTGTAGTAGGTCATGCCCCGATTAAAAAATTCATCCACGTCGCGGCGCAGAGCGTTTCGGCATGACTTTATTACTTCCTCTGCGGCGGCATCGGGATTGAGAATCCTCGCAGCTTGAGCGCTTTGCAGAGCGGCAAGTAAATCGTGTTGCTGCAATTTACGCCTCGCATTGCTTAGCAGCGTTTCAGCGTCTACCTGGCGCCGAATGCGTTCCAATAAAATTGCCGTCTCTTTTGGCCGGAGGCCGGTTCTTTGCAGGGAATCTGCCAGAATGACGGCGATCTCGAATTTTTTTGCCGCAAAGGCTGCCTGCGCCTGTCGTAAAAGAGACTGGCCCCGGTCGCTCGTCGGGGCATTGAGTCGGGCCAGGAAATTTCTGGCCTTGACATGGTTTGGATCGTATGTCAAAACCGTTTCGAAGGCCGTCCTGGCCTCGAGGGAATCTCCCTTTTGCAGCGCAGACTCTCCGCGTTGCAGGTGATCTTCGATCTGTTCCTCAACCATGCGCTGAATTTCATCCGCCTTTTCTGCAGCAATCGGATGGTCTTTTTCCAACGCCGATACCTGCTGATAGGCTGAAAGGGCGCCTTTCCAATCACCTCGGCTTTCTTTTTCTGCTGCTTCATCCAGAAGGGCGGACACAGTACGGCGATTCAGCTTTTTCTGTAGACGCACATTGGACAACTGCTCGAACGCCTCAGAATGCGTCGGCTGGATTTTGACGGTCGTCAAAAACTCTTCCTCCGCCGCATAGAGTTCTTTTCGGCTCAGATATTCAAGACCTGCTAAGTAATGGCGTTCGGCTTCCTCGGCATCTTTTTCCCGAAACCGCTGCAGGTAATCCTTCACCAATTGTTGTTTTGGGTCGAGTAGCTGCACTGCTTCAAAAATGCGTCGCGCTTCCGAATCGGATGAGTCGTAGAGCTCGACGGCTCTTCGGACCCATGTTTCGATTTCCGGTTTGGCCGCGGCAGAAAGAGCAGCCAGGTGCTTGCGGAGTTTGGGATGCAAAGGGTTGATTTTTGCCGCTTCCGTAAGGAGGAAAGCTGCCTCCAAAGTCCTCTTTTCAGCCAAGCGCTGCAGCGCCAGAGAACTGAGCGAGTCGATCAATCGCTCGTCTTCCTTAACGAGAAGCTCAACCCCCTCATACAGTGCCCGCGCGTAGAGGTGATCTTTGTCATAGTACAACGCTTTGCGGGCTTGCTGCAGCGCCTCTGTTCGATGTCGCAGGCGCAGAGCTTCTTTGGCACGATGGTAATGTCTTTCGGCGGCTGTAGTCGGCTCGTCACCAATCCGCAAGGAACCGCTTACCATCAGTCGTTGAGCCCGTGAATCGAATGCAACCTCGATCACAAGCGGATCCTTGCGCCAAGACAGCCCGTAATTGATATTGCCTTGGCCTGTTTCGAGTCCTGCATAGGCGGTCAAAAATCGCCGCATTTCCCACGAAAAACCGATGTGATTGCTATTTCGGTCGTTTTGCCAACGGCGGCTGTAAAAAAGTGTGATTTTTTCGTACGGTGTGCGGTAGGCAACGCCCGCGCCGAGTTCCTCGGCATTCTTTCTGGAAAAGTATGAAGCACCGAACAAGATTCTGTGTAGAAAAAAGCGGTAAAAGATCGAATAAGGAGTTGGTCGAGTAGCCGGTTGGAGTGAATAAAGGATTCCAATACGGCCTTCGATGCTTTCATCTTTGGATTGTCGTACGGCAGCCAGGCTGCCGCCTAAAAAAAGCCCATAGGAGAGTGATCGCGCCAAGGAGACGCCGAGTTGCTTCTTTGGGTTAGGAATTGATTCAGCAGAGAAATACCATACACCGAACGTACCGCTCGGAGGTAAAAAGGCTGTTGCGGCCCAATAATTCAGCGTATAAGGCTCGCAAAAGGAAGCCGCAATTTGCGAATATCGGTTGACGGCCGATGCGGCAGGATTCCAGAACAACGAAGCGGCGTCGGTTAGGAACAGTGAGGCGCTGCCGCCGGTGGCAACGCCGACGGCGGAAGGAGAGGTTTCGGCCCGCAGATTGATCGAGAGAGCAATATTAAAGGAAAAAATGAATAGGAGAACCGGCTTGTGGTTAGGAGATATAAACATGGTCGTACAGGATCTCGAAAGTCGCGACCGGTCGGCTGCGGCCTTTGACCCAAACCGGCTTGAGCTCGAAGACAGGAAATTCTTCTTCCAAGGCATTCATGATGCTGTGCGGAGCAATGATTTGCCCCGGCCTGGCGATGGCGCAGAGCCTTGATGCAAGATTAACGACGTCGCCGATCACCGTATAGTCCATGCGGTCCTGAGAACCCATGTGGCCCATAACCGCCGAGCCGGTATTGAGGCCGATGCCTACCTGAAGGGTGATCAGTCCTTGAGCGGCGCGTTCATGGTTCAGCTCGCGCAGTTTTCTCTGAATCTCCACCGCACAAAGGACGGCGCGATCGACCTGACGTTCGCCTTCAAAGAGCGCCATGACCTCGTCGCCCATATACTTGTCGACGGCGCCGCCGTGCTTTACGATCAGCTGCGCCTGAAGATCGAGATAGATGTTGATCAACTTGACGATCTCACCCGGCGTGAGTCGCTCGGTAAGATTGGAAAAATTGCGAATATCCGAAAAGAGCAGAGTTACCTGCTTCATTTCCGCTTCGAGTGTTTTGCCTTTTGCTGTTCTTTCGCGGATCATTTTCAAAGTGGCAGGCGAGACAAACTTTTGCAGAACCAGGTTTTCGCGCAGGTGTTTGAGCATCAGATTGAACTCGACCGCCAATTTCCCCAGTTCATCCTGCGAAAGCACCGGTATCTCCGCTTCCAAATTTCCCTCGCGGATACGCAGGACGCCGGTCTCCAGCTCGGAAATTTGGCGCGTCATTCTGTGGACGATAAAAAAAACAAAACCAATCGAGACCAAAGCAAGGGCTCCGGTGGCGTAAGCCATAATCAGCACCATTCTGTCTATCGGCGCAGTAATGGCAGCGGCAGAAAACCCCATAGACAGCACGCCCAGATATAAAGAATCGCCGCTGGTCTTTTTGGCATAGAGCGGATAGATATACTCCAAAATATCGCCTTCCCGACGCAGGGATTGCGTTTGCAGCGAAGAAAAATAACGCTGTTCATTTTCGCCTAGACGGGCGTTCAAATTACTTGGGATGTTGTGTGCAATGACGACGCCGTAGCGATCAATGACCCTTGCATAAAGCAGGCCGGTAATTTTTTGGCTGCAGACTTCCAGAACAGCCTCGCGTATGGCTCCCAGAGGGGCGCTGCGGGCGTTCGGATTACCGATGTTTTTGTAGTAAACCGGCAGTTCGTCGCGAATGCGTCGACCGGTTTGCTGCAAAGCGACTTGGCAGGTGCGCGAGAGACCTTCGGTGAGTTCCCGACGGCCGTTTCGGGCAAAAATGAGGAAAAGAGCCGTCTCCATGCAGATGACCAAAAAACCGATCAGAATGATGAATTTGGAGCGCAAGGAGAGAGAGTCCAGACATTTGCGGGCAGGAAATGAATTGCCTTGCAATTCGGGGTTGCCAGGAAAAGAGCGATTTTGACTGCCGTGTTTATCCGCGTGGGACATGACTGCAAATCCGCCGAATTTTTGCCCAAGGAGCCGATTAAACTTTTAGTCGCAGCCTCTCCTGATTTTAACAGACGTTAGAATCTGCCGCGCGCTTCTTATTCCACTACGATGATTTCTTCCACTTGAAACGTCGCTTCTTTTTTCAGCTCCGGCGTCGGGTTGCCTGCATGTCTGCTGAGATAGATGATCGTATACAAGAGAATGAGCGCCGCCAAGAGAAGCCGCAACGGACTAGTTTTTGTCGGGGGCTTGCTGTATCGGATTCTACGGAACTGAATGCGCGGTCTATCCGGATCGTTTTCTGGTTTGTAGTAGCGCGGGATGTACTCGAACTGTCGCGGCTGCTGTAATTTTAAAAACGACATGGCCATACCCCGCATAAATGGACTCATTGCTTGATAATATTCAAACAGAAACGATTCATAATGTCATAAACGCTGCCTCTTGCCGCCGGTGCCTGATTGACTGTGATGCAAAAGATTAAAGTGTCACCGCTGACGGCCTCTGCATAACCGCTCAAAGCCATTACCCCTTCCAGCGTCCCGGTTTTGGCGCGTATGCGGCCTCGACAGAGGGTGTCGCGCATGCGGTGCGCCAATGTGCCGTCTCGGCCGGCGATCGGCAGTGAAGCATAAAAGGCGGAATCGCTCTGCATGACATGCAGCAGTTTAATGAAAGAAATCGGTGTTACGGCGCTTTTGCGCGACAAGCCGGAACCGTCGACGATCGAGTTTCCTTCCATAGGAATGTTGTTTTGTTTTGCCCATTTTTCGATCGCCGAAGCGCCTGATTCAGCGCTACCGATGCCGAAAACCGCAAAACCGACGGCTTTGAAAAGTGCCTCAGCAGCAAGATTGTTGCTGTTCTTGTTAATATCTCTTACAATGTCCCTCAGCGGTTCCGAAACGTGCACGAAAACCGGTGCATAGAGGGGATACGCATATCCAGGCAGATCGTCCAGATCGACCAGCTCAGAGTTGACTTGAATGCCGTTGCTTTCCAACGCTCGTCGCAAAACTTGCAGAGCGTAAAGCGTCGGATTACCCACCGGCAGAGTGCGCTGCTCGGCAGGATACGAAGCCCGCAAGGAGCCGCTCACCAGGATGCGGTCGCTGCCGCGTTGGCGTTCGACGCGAAGACCGGCCGCCTTATCGTCTTCAACTGTTGTACAACGATTCTCAATACTGCCGTTGCGAATCCCTGGAGAAAGACGAACCGTACAGAGTTCTCCGGCTCGATTGCCCGGCGTAACAATCACTCCCACGCAGTTTCGGTTGATGGTGAGGCCGCCTATTGGCGCCGAATAAGCCTGCAGCTCGTTCTCCCATCCCCAGCCCCAGCCAAGAATTTGATCATCAAAAACGCTGTCGTCTCCGATCAGGCGCCCGCGGATCTCTTTAACACCGCGGCGTTTCAACATTGCCGCAAAACGGTTAAAGGAAGCGGAATCCGACATCCCTTCGTACCAAGTCAACGTCGGATCGCCGTCGCCTTTTAGAATAATATCGCCGGTAAACACGCCTGCTCCGGTTCTGCCGCGCATAAAGATTCGCGTCTGAAACCGAAAATCATGCCCTAATATCTGCAGCGCTGCCGCTGTTGTGAACAGCTTCATGGTCGAAGCCGGAAGAAAGGCTTTAAGCTCGTTATAGCGATAGATAAGTTCGTTTTTAGACGGAGAGAAAACCGCCGCGCCCACAAACGAATGACGTAATGCCGGCAGGTTGAATAAAGAGTCCAAACGCACAGCAAGGTTTTGCGGCGATTTCGCATCTTTGGCGGAAATGTTTCGGTCGAGGTCGGCGGCCTGCGCTAAACAGAAAGCCGCCATGAGCAGCAGGAGGAGTTTCTTTACAGCCATTTTCGCAATTCCGTTTTTTCACGGCGCAAAATACACAATCTATAAAACTAAAACAAGGAAAGAAATTTGATTCGTTTACTCTATGAAACGCTTTGATTTGAGCCTGGCGATTGCTAATTTTTACCAATCTTTATCAGGAGGTTGAATGTCTGTCGGTAAAGAGTTTGAAAAACTGGTTGAGATCATGGCCAAGTTGAGGAGCGATGAAGGATGCCCGTGGGATCGTGAGCAGTCCCACAAATCGCTGCGTCGGCATCTGCTCGAAGAGACCTATGAGGTGCTCGAGGCCATCGACAATGAAAATCCTGAGCAGCTGAAGACTGAGTTAGGTGACCTGCTTTTGCAAGTGGTTTTTCACGCTCAGCTTGCGGCCGAGGCGGGCGATTTCAGCATCGAGCAGGTGGTTGAATCGATCAACGACAAGCTGATTCGTCGGCATCCGCATGTTTTCGGCGAGGCCGTGATTCGTACCGCTCAGGAACAAGTGGTGGCCTGGGAGAAAAGCAAGTTAAAAAGGGAAGGCAAGAAATCGGTCATCGACGGCGTCCCTAAACATCTTCCGGCGTTGCTGCGCGCGCATCGGCTGCAGAGCAAAGCTGCTGCTGTAGGATTCGACTGGCCTCAAACCGAGCCGGTATGGGAGAAGCTGGAGGAAGAAATTCGCGAACTCAAGGAGGCCGTGGCGGCACAAAACGAGTCGCATATCGAAGAAGAGTTCGGCGACCTATTGTTTACGCTGGTAAATTTGGGCCGCTTCATCAAGGTCGAACCGGAAGAGGCGCTGCGCAGGACCATCGAAAAATTCGAACGCCGGTTTCGACAAGTCGAAGCGCAGCTGCAGAGCCAAGGCCGGAGCTTGGCCGATGCAACTTTGGATGAAATGGATCGGGAGTGGGAAAACGTTAAAAAGGCGGAGCAGCGAAAATCTAACTGATTTATATATCCGATGCTTCGAAAAGGGGTTTTAAGGCATCCCACGTTTCATAGAGTCCCTGGGGAAGAACTTTGGTGTGTGCCGTGATCGGCATATAGTTGGTGTCGCCATCCCACCGCGGCACAATGTGAAAGTGAAGATGATCGTCAATGCCGGCGCCGGCCGTCTTGCCCAAATTCATGCCGATGTTCATGCCGTGCGGTTTCATGCCGCGGGTGAGCACGCTGCAGCATTTCGTCAGCAGAGACATCATTTCCTGCCGCTCTTCGTCTGACAGATCCTCCAGTCGCGACAGATGACGATAAGGCACCACCATCAAATGACCATTGTTGTAGGGATAATAGTTCATGATGACAAAGCAGGAGGCGCTGCGATGGAGAATTAGATTGCGGCGGTCGTCATTTTCCTTCGGTTTTGTACAAAAAATACAGCCTTCGGGTTTCGGCGCGAGAATGTATTCCATCCGCCAAGGTGCCCAAAGATATTCCATTATGCCGTTGCTCCGGTTTTATTAAAGGATGATAAAAAGGGGTGCAGAGAAAACTGCACCCCTCGATTTTCTTAGGCTTCCGCTTTCGATTCGGCGATGATCTTTGCCTCCAATTCCTTGGGAACGGGGCTGTAATGTGAAAATTTCCGAGTATAGGCTGCCCGACCGCTGGTCAAGGAGCGAAGCGTCGTGGCATAGTTATGCAGTTCGGCTAGAGGCACGTGCGCTTTCACCAGTTGAAATTTTCCCTGCGAATCGGTGCTGAGAATCTTGCCGCGCCGGCTGGAGAGATCGCCCATAATGTCGCCCATGTTCTCTTCGGGACATTTGACCGTGACTTCGTAGATCGGCTCCAGCAGGATCGGCTTGGCGTTCTGCACCGCCATCTTGAACACTTCGCGGCCGGCAATCTGGAAGGCAATGTCCTTAGAATCGACCGGGTGCTCTTTGCCGTCATACACAACCGCCTTTACATCGACGATTTTATAGCCCGCCATCACGCCTTCCTCCAGAACCTGCTTGACGCCTTTTTCGATCGACGGGATAAAAGTCGAAGAAATGGCACCGCCGACAACTTCGCTGGCAAATTCAAAACCGCCGCCGCGCGGCAGCGGCTCGATCCGCATCCACACCTCGGCAAATTGACCGGCGCCGCCGGACTGCTTTTTATGCCGATACTTTTCATCGGCCTTGGCAGTAATGGTTTCGCGATAAGGAATTTTCGGCTTTTTCTGTTCGACGTCGACGCCGAACCGCTCCTTCAGCCGTTGGATGAGCACCGTCAGATGCAGTTCTCCCTGGCCGGAAACGACGGTCTGATGCAGCTCCGGATCGACGACAACCGTAAAGCTCGGATCGATCTCGTTCAAAATGTGCAGGCCGTTGGAAATCTTGTCTTCATCGCCTTTGCTCTTTGGAACCACGGCCACCTGCACCACCGGCTCGGCAAAGGTGATCTGCGGAAATTTTACCGGCCGCTTTTTCGAAGCCAGGGTGTCGCCGGTATGGGTGTCTTTCAGCTTGACCAGGGCGCCGATGTCTCCGGCTTTGACGGCGGCGATCTCTTTACGGTTTTTGCCCAACAGCGAATAAATCTGCCCGATCTTTTCAGCGGATTTGCGCGTCGTATTGGCGACTTCGTCGCCCGGCTTGATCACCCCGGAATAAACGCGGATGAGCGAAAGCTCGCCGATGTGCGCTTCGGACATGGTCTTGAAAACAAAAGCGCTCATTTCCTCGTTTTCATCGCAGATGATATCGACATCGTTGTCTGCTTCATCTTTGGCTTTGTAGGGCGAGCGGTCTACCGGCGAGGGGCCATATTCGCAGATAAAATCGAGCAGCGGCTGTACTCCCATGTTGCGGACCGCCGACCCACAGAGCACCGGGAATAAAGTCTGCTTCACGATGCCCGCCCGCAGTCCGACGGTGATATCCTGCTCGCTCAATTCTCCCGCCTCGAAATACTTTTCGAGCACCGCGTCGTCGCTCTCGGCAATTTTTTCGATCAATGCCGTATGCAGCTCTTCGATCCGGCTTGCCAGCTCGGCCGGAACCTCTTCTTCTTTATACTTGCCGCTCTTGTCCGCGGCAAAAGTAAGCTTTTTCTTGCGCAGCACATCAACAACAGCGTTAAATCCGTCGCCCTGATTGACGGGATAATGAACCGCAACGACGTTGTTGCCGTAGGCTTCCTTCAATGAGGCCAAAGCTTCATCAAATTTTGAATGTTCCCGATCGAGCAGATTGACAAAAAAGAGTCGCGGTACGCCGTACTCCTGAAGAATTTCGACCGCCGCGTCAGTGCCCACTTCGACGCCGTTCACCGCATTTACCAATACAACGGCGAGGTCGGCAACCCGCAGACCGCAGCGCACCTCGCCGATAAAATCAGCATAGCCCGGCATATCGATGAGATTGATCTTGTTCTTTTTCCACTCGAATTGCAAAAGCGAGGCGCTGATGCTGATCTTGCGTTCGATTTCGTCGGAACGATAGTCCGAAGTAGTGGTGCCGTCGTCGACCGAGCCGAAACGGGTCGTTACGCCGGCAGAAAACAGCATCGCTTCACTCAGCGTCGTTTTGCCGATCGATTGGTGCGAGACCAATCCTATATTTCGGATCTCAGAAGCTGCATAATCTTTCACATTTTCCTCCTTTTGCTTCGGGCGCTGCCCGGAGAACTAATTTGTAAGAATTTTTACTGATTTGTCGTCTCATCGCCGCCGCGTTTTGCGGCACAATTGGAATTTTGCTGCCGAAGAAGGCGCTTCAATACTCTGCCGGTAGGACTTTTCGGCAACTTTTCCAGGCACTCGTAATATTTGGGCCGCTTATAGACCGGTAGATGTTCCTCACAATATCGATTAAGAGCTTCAATGTCCAACTTGTGGCCTTTATGCAGAACGAGACAAGCTTTGACTTCAGAGCCGTGCAGCGGGTCAGGAACTCCGACAACCGCCGCTTCTGCTATCCCGGGGAAATTGCAGAGTATCGTTTCGATTTCGCGCGGGAAAATTTCAAAGCCGCCCTTGTTGATGATTTCGTCCTTGCGTTCTAAAATATAAAGATAGTTGTCCATATCTAAGTAACCGATGTCGCCGGTCGCCAGCCAGCCGTCCTGCAGTCGTTTGCGGCTTTCTTCAGGTTGATTGTGATAGCTTCGCATCAATGAGGGACTTTTGACAAAGATTTCGCCGCTCTGGTTGGGCTTTTTGACCCTGCCCTCTTCATCGCGGATCTGCACCTCCACGCCCATCAAAGGCAGACCGACGGCATTTTCACGGCGATCCCGCTCCAGCCGGGAAGAGGAAACCAGCGGTCCGGCCTCGGTAAGGCCGTAGGCCTTGAGGATCGGCACTTGAAACCGGCTTTCGAATTCTTCGATCAAATTCTGCGGCAAATAGCCGCCGTAACTGATCACATATTTGAGAGAAGGAGAAGGAGCGATATTCTCGAGATTGCAGATTGCCCGCAGCATGCCCGGCACAGCAGGGAAAACGGAAATTGAGTGCTTGGAGACAGCCTCCACGACTTCATTTGCTTTAAATCGAGGCAACAGGACCAAAGAGGCGCCGGCCGTTAAACCGGCCTGCATGATAAAAGTCTGGCCGAACGGGTGAAAGAGCGGAATAACGGCAAGGAGGCGATCCTGCGGCGTAAGATGAAACATCTCGATGATGGTCTCGGCATTCGCCAGGACGGCTTCGTGCGTCAATTCCGCCCCTAAAGCAACGTCCGAAATGCCGGAGGTGTAATTGATAATTGCCGGATCGTCGGGTGATACCTGAACGAATTTTTCGAGAGGTTTGGAAGCAGCAATCAGTTGGGTCAATGAATAAGTACCGGCGGGAATTTCTTCACCCAAATAAATGATCGTTCGACATTGTTTTGCGGCGGCGACCGCTGCGGCCGTCTGCGGTTCGAATCCTTGCCACGAGATAAGCAGTTTGGCACCGGAATCGTCCAATTGGCGGGCTAAATCACGAGGATCATTCATAAAATTGAGCGGGACAGCGATCCCGCCGAGAGAGAGGATCGCGTAATAGCTGATGGGAAAATGTGGAACATTGGGCAGCAAAAGAGCCGCCCGATCTCCTTTCTGAATGCCGAGATGTTGCAGCGCTTCGGCAAGCCTTTTAAGCGCTTCGACGAAACGGCTGTAACTCACCGTCGCATCGCTAAATTTCAGCGCCGGCGCCTCCGACCTTTGCTCGGCAGACTGTATAATTTGTGAATGAAGCGTAGACAACTATTCTCCGATAACCGATTTAAAGTCTATTAAAATAGTTTGAATCATCTTAAATGTCAAGAAGTTTTTATCGGATTACTTACTGATTAAATTCAAATTATGGTGATGCAGCATAAATAACCCTATGTCTAATTTCCCGATATTATCAATTCGGCTATTTTTAACAATTAGCTTTTGATGGCGGAAATCATTAACTTTTGCAGGATATTTGCAACGTTTTTTCTAATTTCTTTTGAATGGACATGTCGCCTAAACAAATTTTTTAAACATAATGGACCGAGAGTGAAAAAACCGTCGAAAATTCGCCTTTTATTTTTGAGTTTGGCCGTCGTAATCCTTGTAACTGCGCCGGCTGTGGTCTGGCCGCGGGTTCAGCAGGCCGTCAGCAAATGGATGATTCTAACCATTATTCTTGACCGAATACAGCGCTTTTATGTGGAAGACAGAAATCCTGAAGAGCTCCTTGACTATGCCATCGACGGCGTGATGGCGCATCTGGATCAATATTCGCAGTATTTGTCGCCGGAAGAGGCAAAAGAATATGCAAAGCGTTACCAAGGCTACTATGGCGTCGGACTGAGCTTTCGACTGACCACTCGAGGCTACATTGTCAGCTCGATTCAGCCCAAAAGTCCAGCCGCGGCAGCGGATGTGCGCATCGGCGACGCTGTGCTCAAGATCGACGGCCGCACCATTGCCAATCATTCGCTTCAGCAGTTGGAACAGTTCATTTCGAGTCGTAGAGGGGAAGAGGTTGAGATTGAGCTGATACGACCGCCGGAGAATATCACGGTCACCGTCAGGCCGGCCAAGCGGCAGGTCGATCTTCCCTGTATTCCCTCCGCTTGTCTGCTCAGCGACTCGATCGGATACATTCCCGTTTATCATTTTGGAATAACGGTTGCTGAAGAGTTCGACCGCGTCTTTGATCAACTCATGCAGATCGGAATGAAGCGGCTGCTGCTTGATCTGCGCAACAATCCCGGCGGTGATTTGTCTGCCGGCATTCGCCTTGCCGAACGCCTGATTCCGCCTGGCAGACTAATTGCATACACCAAAGGTCGTACGCCCGAGTCCGAAGAGCAATACGTCTCATCACCGCCGCGCCGATTGCCGACCCTGCCGCTGATTGTTTTGGTCAACGAAAAAAGCGCCAGCGATGCCGAAATTGTTGCCGGGGCCGTTCAGGACTGGGATCGCGGGCTTATCGTCGGTCGTAGAACCTACGGCAAAGCAATGGTGCAGACCGAGTATCCTTTTCAGGACGGCTCGCTTCTATTGTTGACGACGGCCCGCTTTTATACTCCCTTGGGTCGTTTGATTCAAAAAGAAGGAAGTAATGTTTCTGATCAAGTTTTTCGAACGCCGAAAGGTCGTACGCTTACGGCCGGAGGCGGCATTGCACCGGATCACGAAATAACAAAAACGGGGGTAGTTTCTCCGTTAATGAAAAGACTAAAAAGTTCTGCAGTGGATCCGTTTTACGATTTTGCTGATTTCTGGGTGCTGCAGAACGGCTCGATGTCCTATACGGATATCCAGACTTTTCTCAATCAGTTCGTCGTAACTGAGCAATTGTTGCGAAAATTTTTCGAATATTCGGTGTCTCGACGCCTGTCGATTGGAACGGTAGAGTTCGAGCAGAATAAAAAGGAGGCGGCGGACGAGTTGTTTATCGCTGTGGCGCATCGTTTGTTCGGTGAAGAGGGAAGAATTGCCGCCTCGGCGAGAAGGGATGAAGAAGTCACTAACAGTTTAAACTTTTTTGATGAAGCAGCTCGACTTTTGGCAAAGTGACGCCGTTTGAAACGCAGGATGAAAAATTGCTGATCATTGTTATAGTACCCTGACCTATTGGCCTTTGGGAATTGATGAGCGCCGAACGCCAGGCAAAAATTTTGATTGTCGACGATGTTCCGCCGAACCTTGAGTTGCTGAGGTCGTTTTTAGATTCGGAAAACTATCGAATATTTTCCGCCCGTAATTGCGAGGAAGCGCTGAAGGTGGTGGATGAAAACGAACCTGACCTGATCATCTTGGACGTGACGATGTCGAATGCAGGCAGCGTCGAAACTTGCAGACAAATCAAGGCGGTGGATCGGGCCAAATATACGCCGATCATTATGGTGACCGGAACGAACGAATCCGAAAGCAAGATTTTGGGCCTTGAAGCGGGCGCAGATGATTTTGTCGGCAAACCTTTTAACAAAATTGAGCTTTTAACGCGGGTCCGCTCGCTATTGCGGGTAAAGATGCTGCACGATCAGCTGCAGGAAAAGATCGTTCAGCTCGAGCGGGCAAAGGAAAGATTAAAAGAACTGGCCGTCACCGACGGCTTGACTTCATTGTACAATTATCGCTTTTTCAGAGAAGCGCTGACCATGGAAATACGCCGTTCAGAACGCCACAAGACGCCCCTCTCGCTGATCATGTTCGACATTGACGATTTCAAACTCTACAACGATCGTCACGGACATTTGGCAGGCGACAAAGTATTGCAGCAATTGGCGAGTTTGGTGATGAAAAATATTCGTCGTATCGATGTGGCGGTGCGCTACGGCGGTGAAGAGTTTGCCGTTATTCTTCCCGGTACGACGGCGGAAAACGCCTGCTTTGTCGCCGAAAAATTGCGCGGGTTGGTCGAGAACCATCCCTTTCCGCATCGGGAGACTCAGCCGAACGGCAGGATTACCATCAGCGTCGGTGTGGCTTCCTACTCTCCAGCGTTGAATACGTTCGAAGCGTTGGTCGACTGCGCCGACAAACGACTTTATATGGCGAAAGCAAGGGGTAAGAATATTGTCGTTTTTGAGGGAGGTTGTTGATTATGGCGGAATGGATTCGAGAGCAGCTTAGGAGCCGCATCTTCCGCCGCTTGTTCTGGGCAACGCTGGCGGCTGCCGAAATGCCGATTTTTGCCGTGCTTTTTTTGGAAATTCTTCACCCGGTCGGCGGGCGAATCCTTTGGAAAGTTCTGTTTCTGCCGCCGATGGCCGCCTTTGTCGCCGGATTGATTGCCTTTTATCTTTCGCGCATCATTACCCGGCCGATTTCTGAATTCGAAAAAAGCGCCACCAAAATCGCCCGCGGTGATTTTAGCCACGAAATCAAGGTTTTTAACGACGATGAGATCGGCAGGCTGGCTAAGCTTTTTAATTACATGACCCTCGAGCTCCGACGGCTCGATCGGATGAATTTGGCTAAAATCATCGAAGAGCGGCGGAAATTCGAGACAATAATCCGCAACATCGCCGACGGCGTTATTATCACCGATCCGCAGTTAAATATCACGGTCGTCAATGAGACCTTTCGAAAATGGTACGGCCTTAAATCGACTGAACCGACAGGGCACCCTTATTCCGATGTGATCAACGAAAAAAAGCTGCAGCAATTGATAGAGGAGGCAACTTTTAAGGAAAAGGCGGTTTTGCCGGCGGTCGAGTTCTCCATCAAGCCTGCAGGGGAATGGAAAGAACGCGTTCTGCAGGCCCGAGCCGCGCGTGTGCTTCAGGATGACGGGGTGCTCATTGGAGTGGTCACCATTTTGCGCGACATTACCCAACAGAAAGAGATCGACCGGATGAAGACCGAGTTGGTCTCCATGGTGGCGCACGAGCTGCGCTCGCCGCTGACCAGCATCACCGGTTTCAGCGAGCTGCTGTTGGACGAAGATCTTTCACGCGAGCAGGCCGAAGAGTATGCCCGCATCATCTTGACCGAAGCTACGCGCTTGAGCGAGCTGATCAACAAGTTCCTCGACATTTCGCGCATTGAATCCGGACGCATTCAACCGAAAAAGTCCGACATCGATCTCAACGACACGGTGCAGATGGTCATCGGCAACAACTCTTTCCTGGCTGCGCAAAAGGAAATCAAAGTCGAGATTCACGAGGCTCCAAACCTGCCCAAGGTGCGGGCCGACGCGGGCATGATGGAGCAGGTTTTCCTCAACCTGTTCTCCAACGCCGTTAAATACAGCCCGCCGAACACGCGCATCGATATTGTGCTGCGCAGCACCGACTCCAGCGTCATTGTCGAATTTCACGATCAGGGTTACGGCATCCCGCGCGATGCTCTGCCCCGCATTTTCGATAAATTTTTTCGCGTAACCGAGAACGAAAAGGTGCGCGAAGTTGTCGGAACGGGTTTGGGTTTGGCGCTGGTTAAACAAATTGTCGATCTGCACGGCGGCCATTTGGAAGTGGAAAGTCAGGTGGGTAAGGGCTCAGTGTTTAGCGTCCATCTGCCGCGTGCAAATGTAAAACGGCAAACCCTGCCGCTCGATGTGGCGGATGACATCATTCGATAAAGAACAAAACGCAAGCGCTGCTGATTAACGCTTCGCAGGTAGACGGGTTAAAGTCCCGCTCAAATATAAAGTGAAGCGTTTTCGAGGATGATTTTGCCGTCGATTTCGACGCCTGCATTGGCTACAATAAGATCGATGTGGAGCCGGCAGGTGTTGTTGCCGCCGAAGGATAAATTGTTCCCCAAACCGATGTGAACCGAACCGAGCACCTTTTCATCCTCAAGCGTACAACCGCTGAGAACCGCGGCTTCGTTGGTGCCGATGCCGAATTCGGCAATCACGCGCGAAGCCGGTCCGGCTTCCGTCAACATCCGGCTCAGGCGTTTCGCCTCCGGACCGCCGCTTACCCGTACTGCGCGGCCATTTTTGATGATGACCTTGGTTTTTTCACCGTCTCCTGCCGCTGTACCCAAAAGGCTGTCGGCGATCAAAATTCCTTCGCATCGGCCTTCCAGAGGTGCAACCGAGGCTTCTCCGGCCGGCAGATTTGAAAAAGCGCCTTTTTGATGGATCAGACCGGTGTCCGCATAGCCGCGTCGGCGATCGATGGAGAGTCTCAGATCGGTGCCGTTGGGCGCCCATACGCGGACGTTCTTGCCGATGCTGAGGATATCGGCGAGTTTGCGGCTGCGCCGCGCGATTTGTTTAAAATCTGCATCCGCCAAACGGGAAAAGGCGGCATGGGTAATGTTGGGAAGAGAAGCGATGCGTGCACCGGCTCGACAGGCATTGCGCCGCGCGTCAGTGTGGGAGAACGAGGGAGAGGTCAGCGCTATGATCACATCGACTGTCTTCATAAACTCCGCGAGCGGTAAAGGAACCGATGTTACCGTGGTCTTGGAAATCTCCATCATGAGGGTCTGCTTGGAGCGGCGAAGGCTCGCTTCGTAAACAAGCCTGGCCAGCTCGGTGAGGTCTTCCGTCGTTACGATCAGGACGGTTTCATCCGATTGAATATTCAGACAACTTCCGACTACAACCTGCGCGGCCTTTTGTGCTTTGTTCATATTCCCCGCCTGACCTGCGAAAGCTGTTCAGAGGTGCAGCGCGATCAATTGTTGATGCGCCAATTTATTGATGAATAAGCCTACACGTTCATAAACCGGTTCGACCGCTTCACCGTATCGATTCCGCAAGGCGACGGCGATCTCTTTGACCGGCGTTCGGCCGTCGATCTGCCGCCAAATAAAGCCGCCGTATTCATCCAAATGCAGACGCACCGGAAGCGGCTCCCGAAAACGACGGAAAAACCTGCCGAGTAAGGGGATCGGCTGTCTGGGAAGGAGCAGAACGATTTTGCCTTCCTGCTCTTCAAAAGCCGCCGAACGGCTGGGGATCATTTCCAGAACGTTCGGCGGCTGTTGGGCACGACTTTTCTTCATGCTATTTTTGCTTGCTTTCTTCGGCCAGGCGCTTGAGCGGATAATGAATCAAGACATAGCCGAGCAAAACAAATGTCGCCAATCCCAACCACCAAAACCCTTCGAATCCTTCGAGGCCGACGAGTTTTTTCAAATTGACGTTTGAAACGACCAATGCGGCTAAAAGGATACCGACCAACGCCTCGCCTGCAACCAATCCCGAAGCAGTCAACAGGCCGGTATTTTCGACCACCGCCGCATCCTCCTCATTGCGGATGCGCTTGGCGGCCGCCCGATCAAGCAGCCATTTGATGATACCGCCGATGAAAATGGCAAAGGTCGTGTTAAAGGGCAGATACATGCCGACTGAAATCAACATAGGGGAAGGCGCCTCGAGGAGAATCAGCGCTGCGGCAAAGAGCATTCCGGCGATAACCAGAGGCCAGGCCATTTCGCCCGCTACGATACCTCGGCTCATCATCGCCATGAGGCCTGCCTGCGGCGCGGGCAGAGCGTCGCTGCCGATGCCGTTGGCTTTGTGCAAAAGCATGATCGGGATGACCAACACCAACGAGGCGGCCGTCACGCCGATGAGACCTCCGATCTGCATCCTCCAAGGCGTTCCGCCCAACATATAGCCGACCTTCCAGTCCTGCATCATGTCGCCGGCCACACCGGCCACGCAGCAGACAACCGAAGCGACGCCCAGTACCGCGGCGACTCCCGGATCGCCCTTCATGCCGACCAGAACCATCAACAAGGCGGCGATCAGCAGGGTGGAAAGCGTCAGGCCGGAAATCGGGTTGGAGGAGCTGCCTATAATGCCCACCAGATAGCCGGCGACGGCGGCAAAAACGAAACCGGCAAAAGCCATGACAACCGCCGCCAAAACCGCCGAACCCCAATGGCGGCTAAAACTATGGTAAAGCACGACCATGCAGATGACCAGCACGACGATCGCAAGAAGCACAAGGCCAAAGGGAGCATCCTTGTCGATGCGGGAGACGGTCTCGCCGCTTTTGCCGGCCGATTTAATATCCTGAAGACCGCGGCTCAAGCCGCCGGCAAGATTTTTTCGCATACGGAAGAGCGTGTAAAAGGCGCCCACCAGCATGCCGCCCACGGCGATTTGTTTGACCGTCGATCCGTATGCGGCTTTGGCGACCGAAAGCCAATCGCCGCCTTCGGCAAAAGGCGAGAGGGAGTCGCCCATGAGAAAGAGAACGATCGGCATAAGGAACATCCAGCCGAATACGCCTCCGGAAAAGGTAATGGCCGACAGGCGAAAACCGATGATGTAACCGACGCCGAGAAATGCGGGCGAAGCAGAAGGGCTCATCAGCATCATGCCGCCGGAGCGGCTGAACTCTGCTTTGAGGCCGTCTGCCGTCTGCAGCATCTGACTTTTCGAGTTCAAAAGACGAACCACAGACGGATGAAAACGGAAAAAGCCGGCGACGGAATCGCGGATGATCTGCAGGCCGTTCTCGTTTTTCAAGAGTTCGAGGAGAGCTGCCAAGCCCATGGATCCAAATACGTACTTGGCGCCGGACTGCCCACCCTGTCCGGCCTTGACGATTTCAGCGCAGGCTTTACTTTCGGGATAGGGAAGCGTGACATCCTCGATCAGTGAGCGGCGCAGGATAATCACAAACAGCACGCCGAGGATGCCGCCGACCAACATCAAGAGAGTGCTTTTCAAATAATCAAAGTCCTGCCACACCCCGGCAAGCACAAACGCCGGAATGGTAAAAATGGCGCCTGCCGCCAGCGCTTCGCCGACGGCGCCGGTCGTTCGTGCAAGGTTTTCCTCCAGGATCGTGCCTTTCAACGGCTTTAGAACCGCCATAGCGATAACGGCGGCAGGAAATGTCGCCGCTACGGTCATCCCCGCCTTGAGGCCCAAATAGGCATTGGCCGCACCTAAAATTGCCGCCAACAGCACGCCGAGCAGCAACGCGCGCCAGGTCAACTCTTTCATGTCGGATGTCGCAGGGACATAGGGGGTATGCCCGCTTTTTGCCGTGGGAGTTTCCATGATCTTCCTCCTCTATGCTCTTTTCCGAGTGCCGGCATTTTAGCGAAAAATGTACAAAAGGTCAAGCGAAAAGGCGCTTGTGCGGTAACTATTGGATTTTATGGAATCTCTTTTTATATTTACTATTGTTATGGCTTTGTTGAGCGACATCAGCCTCGGACAATATTGTCCTCGCGACTCTTTTATTCATCGCCTTGATCCGCGCACCAAGCTGCTCTCTGTTTTGTTTCTAATGACGGCGCTGCTCTTTTCTTTTCGTTTTCCGGTTCTCATGGCTTTTTTCGCCGTCATCCTGGCGGCTGTTTGGGGCTCGCGTCTACCGGCGGCTTTGGTGCTTCGTAATTTGCGGCCGTTTTTATGGCTTTTTTTGCTCACCATTGCCGTACATTTGTTCTGGACGCCTGGGCGAGTTATTGCGCGCCTGCCGATTATCCAGGCGAAAATCAGCGAGGAAGGGCTGCGTACCGGACTGTTTTACACGATTCGACTGGCGCTTCTCATTGTTGCGGCCGCCTTATTGACGCTGACGACCTCTCCAGTTGAGCTGACCGACGGACTGGAGCGGCTGTTCAAGCCGCTGAAACGATTCCGCGTACCGGTTCATGAGATCGTCATGATGTTGACGCTCGCTCTGCGTTTTATCCCAACGCTGCTCGAAGAAGCTCAGAGGATCCGCAATGCCCAAATGTCGCGCGGCGTCTCTTTCGAAGGCAGCCTGGTGCAGCGCATCCGCAACACGCTGCCGTTAATTCTGCCGCTTTTTTTCTCGGCTTTCCGCAGGGCAGATGAATTGGCGATGGCCATGGATGCCCGCTGCTATACCGGCGGAGACGGCCGTACCAGCTATACGCGGCTTGCTTTTCGCTTTGCCGACTATGCGGTTCTGCTCTTTTCCGCCGCTCTGTTGCTGCCGGCATTTTTCTTCTAGTTGCCGGAGGATGCTTGCGCAACATCAAGCTGACTTTGGAATACGACGGCACCGATTTTTGCGGATGGCAACGACAGGCGGGCGACCGCACCGTGCAGGAGGCGGTCGAACGTTCTTTGTCTCTCTTGACCGAAGAGACCATAAGAGTGACGGCAGCCGGCCGCACCGATTCCGGCGTGCATGCGATCGGACAGGTGATCAATTTCAAGACCGATAGCCCACTGCCCCTCGAAGCCTTTGTACGCGGCGGCAATTCGCGGCTGCCGAAGGACGTTAGGATCCTAAAGGCTGAAGAAGTGCCGCTCGAATTCAGCGCCAGATATTCGGCTGTTGCCCGAGTGTATCGCTACTATATTTCGGATCGGGCGTCGGCAGTCGGCAGACAATACGCCTGGCATTATTGGCGGCCTTTGTCGCTGGAAAAACTACGCGAATTCTGTCCGATCATATTAGGCGAACATGAGTTTAAATCGTTCTGCCAAAGCGGCGCCGATGTCGATCACTTTATCTGCGATGTCCGATGGGCGTGGTGGAAACGCAGTGAAACCGGTCTTGTATTTGAAATCTGCGCCAACCGATTTCTTCATGCCATGGTGAGAATTTTGGTCGGTACCATGGTAGATCTGGTCAAAGAGGAAAAAGGTCCGGCTGAATTGCTTCGCATTTTAGAGGCGCACGACCGGCGGGCAGCGGGGCCTACCGCTCCGGCTTGCGGCCTTTTTTTAGTTCGAGTTTTTTATCCAAACGATCTGTAACCCAACTAAAGAGGATGCATCATGCAACTGTTCATCGACTCTGCAAATCTTGACGAAATTCGCAAGGCGGTGGAATTGGGCCTTTGCGACGGCGTAACTACCAATCCGACTCTATTAGCCAAAGAAAAGGAATCGCCTGAAGAGATTTATCGCACTATTTGTGAAATGGTCAACGGCCCGGTGTGCGCTGAAACGATCGGCCAGACGAAAGATGAGATCATTACCGAAGGAAGAAAGCTCAAATCCATTCATGAAAATATCGTGGTCAAGATTCCCTGTACGCTCGACGGCCTGGCTGCCGTTCGCGTGCTGGAGCAGGAAAACATCCATACAAACGTCACGCTGATCTTTACGCCTCTGCAGGCGCTGCTTGCCGCCAAAGCCGGCGCAACCTATGTTTGCCCCTTTGTCGGCCGTCTGGATGACGCCGCCCATGAAGGTATGGAGCTCATCCGTCAAATCCTCGCCATTTTCGAAAACTATGGATTTTTAACCCAAGTGATCGTCGCGAGCGTGCGCGGAGTTATGCATGTGCTCGATTCAGCCCTGGCGGGTGCGCATGTAGTCACGGTTCCTTTTGCGGTGCTGGAAAAAATCGTCAAGCATCCCCTGACCGACGCAGGCGTTGCCGCTTTTTTGAAAGATTGGCAGAAAACCAAACGCCGCGCCTAACATGAGGATTAGGCCATGAAAAAAATCTCCGTTTTCAAGGGCTTTGCCCTCGGAGTATTGTTCGCAGCCGTCTTTTTTACGCTTTGCGAAGCGAACAAGTCCGCGCCTCGAACTTCATTCGGTGCGGCTGCGGCGAACCCTCAAAACGACGGCTCTGTGCTGCAGAACGACATTACGGCCTCGCGGCAAAACGCCATTACCAGAGCCGTCGCCAAAGTTAGTCCGGCTGTCGTCAGCATCAACGTCACTCAATTACAGGAATACTACACGGGCAACCCCTTTTTGGACGACCCGTTCTGGCGGCAGTTCTTCCGCTACGATCGCATCATGCGCGAAGTGCACGGATTGGGTTCGGGTTTCCTGTTCACCAAGGAAGGATACGTACTGACCAACCAACATGTGGTGAATCGTGCCCATTCGATCGTCGTCACCCTGTCCGGCGGTGAAAAATTCGATGCCGATTTGGTCGGAGAGGATTATAAAACTGATATTGCCGTCTTGAAGATTAAAGGCCGCGACTTTCCCGCCGTGCAATTGGGCAACTCGGACGACATCATCATCGGCGAATGGGTCATCGCCATGGGTAATCCGTTCGGCCTGTTCGATATTGCCGCCAGGCCGACGGTGACGGTCGGTGTAGTCAGTGCGGTAGACATGGACTTTGGCGGCATCGTGCAGGATCGCGTTTACGAGGATATGATTCAGACCGACGCCTCGATCAACTCCGGCAACAGCGGCGGGCCGTTGATCAACGCCGCCGGAGAGGTCATCGGCATCAACACCTTTATCTACACCAGCGGTTCCACCGGCAGCGTCGGCGTCGGCTTTGCCATTCCCATCAATCGCGTCAGGCTGATCGCAGCGGATCTGATCAAATACGGCTCGGTACAGCGCGACATCTGGACGCAGATCCAGTTCGACGATATTACTCCCATGGTCGCCTATTATCTCCGCCTCCCCTCGACCGACGGCGTCATCGTCACCAATGTCGAACGCAACAGCCCCTGGCAGGAGGCGGGTTTGGAGGCGGAGGACGTCATCCTCGAGATCGAAGGGAAGGCAATCCGTTCCAAAAAGGATGTCGAAAAACTAAAGGCTTCCCTCAAGCCGAAAAGAGGTGAAGTCATTACGTTGAAGGTCTACCGCAACCGACGCATTTATCGGGCTGAAGTAAAGTTTTAAGAGGGAAAGCCCATGATCGCCCGCTATACTCGTCCTGAAATGGCTGCTGTTTGGAGCGATGAAAACAAGTACCGTACCTGGTTGGCGGTAGAGATCGCCGCCTGCGAGGCGCAGGCCGAGCTGGGCCATATACCGGCTGAAGCGGTCGAGGTCATCAAACAAAAGGCCTCGTTCGATGTTAATCGTATTCTCGAGATTGAGGAGACCGTCAAGCACGACGTCATAGCGTTTTTGACCAATGTGGCCGAGTTCGTGGGACCGGAGGCCCGCTATATACATTTGGGCATGACCTCCTCCGATCTTTTGGATACCGCCTTGGCGCTGCAGATGCGTGAGGCGGCCCGCATCATTCTCCAGGATATCGACGCGCTGCTGACGGTGCTGAAACGCCTGGCTTTGGAGCACAAGTATACGGTCTGCAT
Organism: candidate division KSB1 bacterium; assembly: GCA_034505495.1. Classification (NCBI taxonomy): domain Bacteria; kingdom Pseudomonadati; species Candidatus Zhuqueibacterota bacterium. The sequence goes on from JAPDQV010000019.1 coordinate 46,667, forward strand.
CGGGCGGAGCCATGGCGTTCATGCGGAACCCACGACGTTCGGACTCAAGGCGGCGCTCTGGTTCGATGAGATGCGCCGCAATCGGGAGCGTTTTGAACGCGCCGCCAAAAACGCCGCCCGCGGCATGTTTTCCGGCGCAGTAGGCACCTTTGCTTACATCGATCCGCAAGTGCAGGAGATCGCCTGCGCCAAATTGGGACTCGATTCCACGCCCATCTCCACGCAGGTCATCCAACGCGACGTCCATGCAGAGTACCTGATGATGCTGGCGCTGATCGGCTGCACGATCGAAAAGATTGCCCTCGAAATTCGCCACCTGCAGCGGACGGAGGTCAGGGAGGCAGAAGAGCCGTTTAGCAAGGGACAAAAAGGTTCCTCGGCGATGCCGCACAAACGCAATCCGATTGCCAGCGAGAATTTGACCGGACTTGCACGACTGCTGCGCGCCAACGCCGGTGCCGCCCTCGAAAACGTCGCCCTTTGGCATGAGCGGGACATCAGCCATTCCTCGGTTGAGCGGGTTATCCTGCCGGACAGCACCATCCTCGCCGATTATGCGCTGGCTCGACTGACGCGGGTGCTCGACAATTTGGTGATCTATCCCGAAAACATGCGCAAAAACCTGTCTCTGACCAACGGACTGATCTTTTCGCAGGCGGTGCTGTTGGCGTTGACGGAAAGCGGCATGAGCCGCGAAGACGCCTACCGTATAGTCCAGAATCGATCCATGGAATGCTGGGAAAGCGGCGGCGACTTTAAAGCTCTGCTGCTTAACGATGCGGAAGTGACGGCACGCCTGACGAGAGAGCAGATCGAAGCCTGTTTCGACGAACGGCGGGCGGTTCGGCATGTGGATACGATCTTTCGCCGCGTGGGATTGGAGGGTTAACGTGTCCGTACCCTGTTGGATAACCAGGTAAAATTGGGAGATATTATGAGCAGAGAAGGCATACCGACCGTCTTGGGGTTGTTGGGATTTGCTGCTTTTCTGGCTTTTCTCGGTTGGAAGTACGGAAACGTGCTGATGCTGGTCATTGCCGGACTGTTTGCCGGCGCAGGACTTTTTTCGATCTACTTTTTCCGCGATCCATTACGGACGCCGCCGAACGATCCTTTTGCTATAGTATCGCCTTGCGACGGAACCGTCATCGAGATCGAAAAAGTCGAGGAACCGGAGTACATGCAGGCCAAAGCGGAGCGCATATCGATCTTTATGTCGGTTTTTAACGTGCACGTCAACTATGTGCCTTACCGCGGTGTGGTGGAGTTTATGCGCTATGTTCATGGGCGGTATTATCGCGCCGATCTGCCGCAGGCGTCGAAGCACAACGTTCATATCCTTACCGGCGTTCTGACGCCCTACGGCAAAATGGTTTTTAAGCAATCCACGGGAGCCATCGCCCGAAGATTGGTCAATCATCTCAAGATCGGCGACCAGGTGCAGACCGGTCAAAAATTCGGCATCATCAAATTCGGGTCGCGCATGGAGGTCTATCTTCCTGCGTGTGCAAAAGTGAACGTCAAAATAGGAGACAAGGTCACGGCTGGTGAGAGCGTGATCGCAAGAATCGATGAAAAAGAAAAATAGACAGTACCTGAACGTCCCTAACCTTTTCACCGCTGTCAATCTATTCAGCGGTTTTCTCTCGGTTTTGATGACGTTAGGCGGCAACTACGTTGCCGCCGCCTGGCTGATCATTATGGCCGCTTTTTTTGACGCCATGGACGGCCGCATCGCCCGCATGACGGGGGTAAGCTCCGAATTCGGCCTGCAGATGGACTCGCTCTCGGATGTCGTTTCAGCCGGAGTAGCGCCCTCGGTCCTCGTTTACCAGTTCCATTTTCGCCAATTGGGAAGCCATGTTGCTCTCGGCATCATGGTTTCGTTTCTACCTTTGCTGTTCGCCTCTTTTCGGCTTGCACGTTATAATGTCGTGTCGATGAGCGAGGGTCACTCTTCGGATTACATGGGGCTGCCTGCCCCCACGGCCGCCTCCACGATAAGCGCCGTGGTTCTGCTGTACATCCAGAGCGGTTGGCCGTTTCTGCTGCGGCTCCTTGTCATCCTGGTTCCCATCGTTTCCATTGCCATGGCCAGTGAAATTCGCTATGAAGGACTTCCCAGCTTTAACCTCAGGGAAAAAGGCAAAAATCGCCTCAAGTTAATTGTCATCATGATTACGCTCGTCGGGGTGGCGATCAAGACGGAGCTGACCATGTTCATTTTCGCCATGCTTTTTCTGCTCTCCGGTCCCTGTGCGGCCATCTGGAAAGTGTTTCGAACGCCCCGCGAGCGGGCCGCCAAAGAGTGACGGCGGGTTTTCCATTATTAAGCGCTTTCAGGCGTCGTTCACTCGGCTTGCCGCTGAAGCACAAGTTATTGCTTGCAAATGAATTGTTTTTAGAATAAATTAAACTGATTTGCTAATGGTCGTTGTTTGGAGGTGTCTATGTTTCCGGCAGTCGGCATGTCAGAAATAGCCGTCATTATGCTGGTGACTTTGCTGCTTTTCGGTTCCAAGCGCCTGCCTGAGGTGGCACGCGGCATCGGCAAGGCCATGCGTGAATTACGAAAAGCGGCCGAGGATGTCAAACGAGAGATAGACCTTTACGATAAATAAACCTTTAATCATAGGAGTTAAAGATGTTCGGCGGATTGGGACCTTCGGAACTTTTAGTTATCTTTTTTGTCATTATTCTCCTTTTCGGCGGCAAGAAGCTGCCTGAATTGGCAAAAGGTCTGGGGAAAGGCATTCGCGAGTTCAAGAGAGCGCAGCAAGGCGAGTTCGACGAGCCGGAGGAGAAAAAGAAATCTTCGGACGAATGAACCGTTCAGCCTCTGTTTGTTTCTGCCATTCATTCTTCGATTTTCTATTTACTGCAGCATTTAATCAAAGTTAAGGAAAAGCTTTTCGCTGCTTTTCCTTTTTTTAGTTTGTGCGGATGTTGAAAGAAGTCAGGGATGACCTCCATGTTCAATTTGTCGAGCGATTATTCGTCCCAGTCCATGCAGTTTCAGGCAGGAAAAATTTCTTGTCGGGAAACAGTTTCGGCATATTTGACTCGGATTGCTGAAAATGCGGAGCTGAATGCGTTCATCACCATCCTTGGGGATGCCGCAATAGCACAGGCGGAAAAAGTGGACGCCAAGATCCAGGCCGGAAACGCCGGCAAGCTGGCGGGCATGGTGCTGGCGGTAAAAGATCTGATCGCCATGCGCGGCGCCCCGACCACCTGCGGATCGAAGATTTTGTCCAACTATTACTCGCCTTACGATGCCGCCGTCATCGAAAAACTGGCGGCAGAGGATGTTATTTTCATCGGCAAGACGAACCTCGACGAATTCGGCATGGGTTCATCCAATGAAACTTCCTTTTTTGGACCGGTGCGTAATCCTCACGATCCGCAAAGAGTCCCCGGAGGTTCTTCGGGAGGCTCGGCGGCAGCCGTGGCTGCAAATCTATGTACTGCAGCCCTGGGCACGGATACGGGCGGTTCAATTCGTCAACCTGCGGCAATGTGCGGTGTCGTCGGCCTCAAACCCACATACGGTCGAGTCTCGCGCTTTGGACTTGTGGCATATGCCTCATCGCTCGATCAAATCGGCCCCATCACGCGTTCCGTCGATGATGCAGCGCTGCTGCTCAGCATTATTGCCGGGCATGACCCCCGCGATTCGACATCGGTCGATGTCCCTGTCGATGATTATCTTTCGTACCTCGACCGCGGCGTGGACAAGCTAAAGATCGGCCTGCCGAAAGAATATTTCGGCCCCGGAGTCGAACAAGAGATTATAAACGCTATCGAACGGCAAGTCGATCTGCTCAAGTCGGGCGGCGCAGAAATTGTCGAGGTTTCCCTGCCGCATACCGAATATGCTGTCGCCGCCTATTATCTGATCGCTTCTGCCGAGGCGTCGTCAAATTTAGCGCGCTATGACGGCGCCCGCTACGGATTCCGACATCCCGAGGCAAAAACAATGCAGGAGATGTACATCAAAAGCAGAAGCGACGGCTTCGGCGCCGAAGTCAAGCGCCGGATTATGCTCGGCACCTACGTGCTCTCTGCGGGCTATTACGACGCCTATTATCGCAAAGCCCAGCAGGTGCGCACGCTGATCAAGCGCGATTTCGAGCAGGCCTTTCAGCAGGTCGATTGTTTGTTGACCCCTGTCTCGCCGACGACCGCCTTCAAGATTGGTGAAAAGACCGGCGACCCGCTGCAAATGTACCTCTCCGATGTCTTTACCGTCTCCTGCAATCTTGCCGGTTTGCCGGGGCTGAGCGTGCCGTGCGGCAGGGATCGTAACGGGATGCCCATCGGCCTGCAGCTTTTAGCCAAACCCTTTGACGAGGGCAAATTGATTGCTGTCGGCAATTACATCGAATCGAACAACTCATCTATTCGGATCAGCCTATGATCTACGAGCCCGTCATCGGCCTGGAAATTCATATCCAGCTCAAAACCGCCTCGAAAATTTTTTGCGGATGCTCCACCCGCTTCGGCTCTCTGCCCAACACGCAGGTCTGTCCGGTCTGCCTGGGGCTGCCCGGATCTTTGCCGGTGCTCAATCGCCGAGCAGTTGAATACGCCGCCCGTCTGGCGTTGGCGCTGAACTGCCGGATCAATCCCTATTCCGTCTTTGCGCGCAAAAACTTTTTCTATCCCGACATGCCGAAGGGGTATCAGATTTCGCAATACGAGCTGCCTTTTTGCCAAAACGGCTATTTTGACATTTACGTGGCCGGCACGACTCGGCGCATCGGCATTGCGCGCATCCATTTGGAAGAAGATGCGGGCAAATCGCTGCACGCCGAATCATTTGTCGATCGAAACGAAACGCTGATAGACCTCAACCGCAGCGGCATGCCGTTGTGCGAAGTGGTCACCGAGCCGGACTTTTGTTCTCCTCAGGAAGCCGTTGAATTCCTGGTACGCCTGCGCGAATTGGTCGTCTTTCTCGGGATCTGCGACGGAAACATGGAAGAGGGCAGCCTGCGCTGCGACGCAAACGTATCCATCAGGCCGAAAGGAGAGGCGGTCTTTGGCGTCAAAACCGAGCTAAAGAATATGAATTCCTTTCGCGCCGTGGAAAAGGCACTTGAATACGAGATCCATCGCCAGGAGCTGGTATTGGACAGCGGCGGTCAGATCGAACAGCAGACTCTGCTTTGGGATGCCGGCCGCAACGTCGCTTCGGTTATGCGGACCAAAGAAGAGTCGCACGACTACCGCTATTTCCCCGATCCCGATCTGGTGCCGCTTACCTTTTCGGTCGAGCAGATCGAAGAGATCCGTCGCTGCATGCCGGAACTGCCGGATGAAAAGCGCAAACGCTTCGTCGCCCACTACCGCCTTTCGGAATATGATGCCATGGTGCTCACCGAATCGCCCGAGCTGGCCGATTACTTTGAAGCAGCAGCCAAAAGCGTCGGCGACAAAAAAGCTGCGGCCAACTGGGTGACGGGCATGGTCATGAGGGCGATCAAGGACACCGGCAATCCGCCGGATCGATTGCCGTTTACGCCTGCACATCTGGCCGAGCTGCTGCGCCTGCTTGAAGAACGACAGATCAGCTCAACGGCGGCCAAGCAGATTTTTGAAGTGTGCGTTGCGACGGGCAAAATGCCCGTTGTTGTCATGAACGAGCTCGGCCTACGGCAAGTCGAAGATACGAATTTCATCGACCAAGCGATAGCTCAGGTTCTTTCAGATTTCCCTGCCGAGGTCGATTCTTACATTCGAGGTAACGAAAAAGTCTTTGCTTACCTTATGGGACAAGTCATGCGCGTTACGGCCGGAAAGGCGGCTCCTCAGGTTGTTGCTCAGACGCTGCGAACACGACTGCAGGAGATCAAATCGGGAACTGCCTAACCCTTGCGTCAGCAGAGTTGCTTGTTCCCAGTCTGTCAAGTTTTCTGCTTTTTTAAAGCGGAAAATTGAAAAGAATACTTTTTGACATTTACAAAATATTCTTAAATTGTCGAATGTAAACGTGGAAAATAGGGAAATTTCTTTTAATGGTTACGACTGCTGACTTTAAGACCGGTCTGATTATTAAAGTCGAAGACGAACTTTATTCCATCGTCGAGTTTCAACACGTTAAAATGGCGCGCGGCAGCGCTTTTACACGAACAAAGATCAAATCCCTGCAAAGCGGCCGCGTTCTCGAGCGCACCTTTCGCGGCAGTGATAAATTCGAAGCCCCGAACGTCGAGCGACGGCAAATGCAGTTTCTCTATCGCGACGGCAATCTGCTCATCTGCATGGACAACGTGACCTTTGAACAAATCACCATTGCAGAAACGATGATGACACCCTCCACGGAATTTCTAAAGGAAGGGCAGCAGGTGACGCTTTTGCTGAACGGCGAAACGCCGATCGCTGCGGAAATGCCCAATTTTGTCGAGTTGGAGGTTATTGAGACCGAGCCCGGCTTTAAAGGCGATACGGTTTCGGGCGCCGTCAAGCCGGCTGTGGTGGAGACTGGCGGTCGCGTGATGGTGCCGCTTTTCGTCGAGGTCGGAGATGTGATCAAGATCGACACCCGTTCATCTACTTACTTGGAACGAGTGAACCGATAGGAGGAGGGATTAGGAGAAGCCCATGAAAGTCAAGCAGCTTTATGAGCTCGTCAAGCTGATCGAACAGAGCTCCATCGATGAGATCGAGGTTCGGGAGTGGTTCGGACAACGCATCCGCATCCGCAAGAATATCGGCTCAGCGGTTTCCGTTGCGCCTGCCGCTGTGCCCGCGGCGCCCGTCATGCCGACGCCTCCCGCTGAAGCGCCTGCTCAGAAAGGCCCCGAACCGCATGCGGCCAAACAGGAAGATGAATCCCGTTACTTCCAAGTCCGTGCCCCGATGGTCGGCACATTTTACCGCGCTCCGGCGCCGGATGCCGAACCGTTTGTTAAAGAAGGTGACATCGTGGCGAAAGGCCAGACGCTCTGCATCATCGAGGCCATGAAGCTGATGAACGAAATCGAATCCGAAGTAGCCGGAAGAATCGTCAAGATATTGGCGGCGAACGCGCAGCCGATTGAATATAATCAGGTGCTTTTCCTCATCGATCCTTCGTAAGGGTAGAGCTGCCGTGTTCAACAAGATTCTTATCGCTAATCGGGGAGAGATAGCCCTGCGCGTCATTCGCGCCTGCAAGGAGTTGGGCATTGCCACCGTCGCCGTTTACAGCGAAGCGGATCGCGACAGTCTTCACGTCCGTTTTGCCGACGAGGCAGTCTGCATCGGGCCGGGTCCCAGCGCCAAAAGCTATCTGTTTATCCCCAGTCTCATCAGCGCCGCAGAAATAACTAATGCCGATGCGGTTCATCCGGGGTACGGATTTTTATCGGAAAATGCCCATTTTGCCGAAATCTGCGAATCCTGCGGTCTGCGTTTTATCGGCCCCTCGCCGACAGTAATCGCTCAGATGGGGGATAAAGCCTTTGCCAAAGCCGCCATGAAAAAGGCGGGTGTGCCGACCATTCCAGGTTCCGACGGCGTCGTCTCCTCCCTCAAAGAAGCCGAAAAGGTAGCCAAAGAGATCGGTTTCCCGATCATCATCAAGGCGGTGGCGGGCGGCGGCGGTCGCGGCATGCGGGTCGTTAGAAGCATAAGCGAACTCGAAAACGCATACAACTCGGCCCGCAGCGAAGCCGAAGCTGCTTTCGGCAATCCTGGAATTTACATCGAAAAGTTTTTCGAACAACCTCGCCATATCGAGGTTCAGCTTTTGGGCGATCTGCACGGCAATGTCGTTTCTCTGGGCGAAAGAGAGTGTTCGATCCAGCGCAAGCACCAAAAGTTGATCGAAGAGTCACCCTCCCCGGCAGTCGATCAGGAGACACGCGAAAAGCTGAACGCCGCAGCGGTGCGGGGAGCGATGCAGGTCGGATATAACAGCGCCGGCACCATCGAGTTTCTCATGGATGAAAACAAGAATTTTTATTTTATGGAAATGAACACCCGCATTCAGGTGGAACATCCGGTTACCGAGGAGGTGTTTGACATAGACTTGGTGAAGGAGCAGATCGCCGTTGCTGCAGGAAAGCATATCCCTGAAAAGCTAAAGGGCTACCGAATGCGCGGCCATGCCATCGAATGCCGAATCAATGCCGAGGATCCGCGCGCCGGTTTTAGGCCTTCTCCGGGCGTCATCACCACGCTGCACACGCCGGGCGGCGTCGGCGTTCGGGTGGACACCCATGCTTACGCTCAATACGCTATTCCGCCGTATTACGATTCATTGATTGCCAAGCTGATCACTCACGGCCGCGATCGCGATGAGGCCATTGAACGTATGGTGCGGGCGCTCGAAGAGTTTGTTATCGAAGGCATCGCCACGACGATCCCGTTGCATAAAGCGATCATCAATACGCCGGAATTCCGCTCCGGAAATTTCAATACCAAGTTCTTGGAAACTGTCGATTTGAAATATTAAAATTGACTGCGAATGATTTTTCTAACTTACAACAAGAGGTCAACATGCAGATACCGGCAAAATTAAAGTACACCGAAGAGCATGAATGGGTGGAAGTCGAGGGCGACATTGCCGTCATCGGCATCACCGATTACGCTCAGAGCGAACTGGGTGACCTGGTGCACATCGAACTGCCCCAGGTAGGCGACACGGTGACGCAAATGGAATCGTTCGGTACGGTCGAAGCGGTAAAAGCAGCGAGTGATCTGTATGCACCGGTCAGCGGCACAGTCGTGGAGGTGAACACCGATCTGCAGGATCGGCCCGATCTTGTCAATAAAGACCCTTACGGCGCCGGCTGGATCATCAAGGTCAAGATGTCGGATCCGTCCGAATTGGACCGTCTCTTGGACGCGGAAAAGTACAAATCGATGATTTCTTGACCCTGCCTAAGCGCGCAAATTTTTGATCTTTTTGCGAACAACAGACCATTAGCGTGCATTTTTTTCGTGCGGGTGTGGCATGTAAGGGGCAGCGCGTACGAATAGGGTTTCGGCATTCTCATGGTGAGTATTTATCCAACACATTGTTATTATAAATGTTGAGTGCATGTTTCAGGGCGAGGTACATGCGCCCGATTTTAATGTGAATTTTATCGATTGCCGGCATTATTATTGTTTAGATCTATTTGTCAGGAAAAGAAAGGAACTTTTTCGGGTTATCAGAGTTTCTAACAACAAAAAAGAGGAGATCCTTTTAGACCCTTCGCTACAGATTAAAGTTTTTCAAGTTCGAAAATCTTTGTATATTAGTACTGGTTTTTTCTGATTGTTAAGCGAAAAGGTTCAAAGGATCCCTCTCTGCAGCCGAATGGATGACGGCTTACTTATGGTGGAGAGCGGGTCGTCATGTGTTCGGCTATTTTTTTTGAAATTGATTTCAGCAACATAATTTGGAGGAAACAATGAGGAAGGTTTTTCTTTTCCTGATCGTCGCTGCGATGGGTGTAACGGGATGGGTTTCATCCGCCTACGCCGTAAGTGAAGCGGCAGTGTTATCGCTGATGATCTCTCCGGGGGCCCGCGCTGCCGGTATGGGGGAGGCGTTCGTTGCCTTGGCCGACGATGCAACGGCTACCTATTGGAATCCTGCCGGTCTGGCTTTTCAATACGGCAAAGAACTGCATTTCATGCATGTTAACTGGCTGCCGGAGTTCGGTAACGATATGTTTTACGATTTCGCCACCTATATTCATCATGTGGAGGGAATCGGTACTTTCGGACTGAACGTCACCTATTTGAATTTGGGAGAACAAATTCACACCGATGAGACCGGCGCGGAATTGGGCAAGTTCGGCAGCAACGAGTATTCGATCGCGCTTACTTACGGCACCAAGATGTCGGAAAACTGGTCTGTCGGTCTGGGCATGCGCTATATCCGTTCGAATTTGGCCGGCGGCATCAAGGTCGGCGCCGAACAGGGTGAAGGCGTGGCCAACGGCTTTGCCTTCGACGTAGCCACCCTCTATAAGTTCCCCTTTGCGCCCAAGCTTTCTTTCGGCGTCAATCTTTCCAACATGGGCCCCAAGATTTCCTACATTGACGTGGCGCAGGCGGATCCTCTGCCGACCAATCTGCGCTTCGGCTTTGCCTACAAACTGGTCGAAAGCGAATTTAACAAGCTTAGCCTGGTCATGGACGTCAACAAGCTGATGGTCACCCGCAATCGCGACGGCAGCACCGACCCGTTCTACAAGGCGCTGTTTACCTCCCCCTGGACGACCGAAGAGGTCACTTACGGCGAAAATAAAGAAGTGCTCTCGAAAAAGACGATCTTTAACGGCACCGTCAGCGGCGGGGTCGAGTACTGGTACAGCAACATCTTTGCGTTGCGTGCCGGCTATTATTGGGACGAGCCCGGCAAGGTGAAATATACCTCCTTCGGCGGCGGCATTCAGTACCATCTTTACCGTTTTGATTTCGGCTACGTCGCTGCGCCTGAAGGACACCCTCTTGCCAACACCATGAGATTTTCGCTGACCATCGGTTTTTAATCGAGTCGTCAAAACGATGATGAGCAAAAGGAAAGTTTATACTTCCTTTTGCTCATTTTTTTGATCAGCGGAATATCCTCACCATCTCACCTGCCATTATGACACAAAAGGACATGAGATGCGCTTGCCGAAAGTAAAACCTCTCGAGGTTGCTGCCGCAGCACTTTTATTTCTCTTTTTTTCAATTCCTTCGCGCGCTGAGCTTTTGCGTCCCAGTGCCGCGATGATCAAAAGCTTGAACCGGTCGAACGAGCGTGTCGGGCGTTTGCTTTCAGAAGGCAGACGGCCTCATTTGCCCGACACTCTCAAAGTCTTGGCGCTGCGAGTGCAATTTATACGGGACTCCCTGAAAACGACCACCGGCGACGGCACCTTCGATCTTTCCCACTCCGACGAATACCTAATCGACCGTCCGCCGCACGATCGCATCTATTTTGAGCATCAGCTGCTGGCGCTGCGCAACTATTTTTACACCGTCAGCAACGGCAAGTTGGTCATAGAATCTACGGTGCTGCCGAACGGGCTGAACGACAGCTACGCCCTGCCTCACGACATGGTCTATTACAGCGGCGAAGAAGACGAGCAGCTGCAGAAGCAGCGATGGGCGGAACTGCTGCGCGATGCGGTCACGATCGCTTATGCCGCCGATGCCGATGCCTTCCGCCGTTTCGATGCCTTGGTTCTTTTTCACGCCGGAGTCGGCAGAGACTTTGCCTTTGATTTTACGGAAACCCCCTTTGACATTCAATCGGCTTACATTGACTTGGAAACGCTGCGTGAGACGCTGGGGTCAGGTTCGGCTGCCTACCGCGGCATAGAGCTCGGATCGGTCGTAATCACCGACGGCATCATTCTGCCCGAGACGCAGTGCCAGAAAGGTTACACGCTCGGCCTCCTGGGCACTGCCGCGCTGCTGATGGGCAGCAGGCTGGGCATGCCGGCGCTGTTTCAGACCGAAACCGGCCGGCCGGGCATCGGCAGATGGGGGTTGATGGATCAAGGTTCCTATAACCTGTCCGGACTGGTGCCGGCGCATCCGTCGGCTTGGGAAAAGATGTTTATGGGCTGGGAAGAGCCGATCGTCGTCAATACGCTCGAAAACGCTGCCGTCGGTGCTTTTGGAACCCAATCGGCACCGCGCCTTATTAAAGTGCCGATCCATGAAAAAGAATATTTTTTGCTGGAAAACCGTCAGCGGGATCCCAATCGCGACGGCGTCACTTTCGGTCGCGATGAAAACGGTCGAAGGCTGAAAATTGATGAGGCCGGCAGACTGGTGGCGGAGGAGGGTTTAGGGGTCGTTACCCGTGTCGATGAATATGACTTTGGCCTGCCGGGATCGGGCATTCTCATCTGGCACATCGATGAACGCGTCATTGCCGAACGATTGGCCTCCAATACGATCAACAACGACCCGACGCGGCGCGGCGTCGATTTGATCGAATGCGACGGACCCCAGGATATCGGCCAGATTTATTCGATGTTCTCCGCCGGCGCCGGAACAGAGTCCGGGGACTATTGGGATCCTTATTGGCAGGATAATTTATCTCACCGATACGTCAACAAAGACAGACCGGTAGAGTTTTCGCCCCAAAGCATTCCCTCCAGCGCCGCCTACGGCCGAGCGGATTCGCACATCCGCATGACCCATTTCAGCAATCAGGACAGCGTCATGACGCTGTCGATCTATTCTGATTACCATCGTCCGGGATTTCCCCGGTATACCGGCGAACGCTTCTTCGACGGCTCTCTCGTAATGTTTAGCTTACCGACGAATGAAAAAGCATTGGCTGCCGTGTCGACAAGCGGCAGTCTGTTCGCCTGGAATCTCGACGGCACCAAGGTGATAGCCAATTCGACAACGGCTTTTTATGAAAGCCCGCTGGGCCGTCAAGTCGCCTATCCGCTTGCGCTGATCGGCCGCACGGCGGCAGCTGTCGACCGGCCGCCTGCAGCGTTCGACTGGACTGCCGCGACGCCGGGCGAGGAGTTGATAACCGTAGACCGGCAAGGCGAGGTGATCATTTGGTCGGCCGCCGATGCGGATCACGACGGAGCCGCCGATGTCTGCGACCGCTTCCGACTAGACTGCCTGCCGACGGCCGGTCCATTGGTTTTCAATAACGGACCGGTACCATTGCTTTGGGTAGGGAGCCGAGACGGCCGAGCCCTCGGCCTGCGCTCGGTCGACGGCAGGCTGCAGCTTGCGGTCGAACTTTATGTTTCCGAGCAGGAGATTACGGCTCTGCTGGCTTTCGCCGATCGGCTGATCGCGGCGGATGCTGCGGGTATGGTGTCGGTTTATGAAGCCGCCGAGGGAGGTTTTCGTCGCGCATTGCAGTTCGACAGCGGCATCAAAGGGGGACTCTATCTTGTGCGCGG
>JAPDQV010000020.1:0-18792 GCA_034505495.1 candidate division KSB1 bacterium
TTAGGGATTGCTTGCTCAAAATAAAATATCTTTCATTCTCTCCGTGCTCTCTGTGCCTCTGTGGCCGGATTTATTTCCTATTCCAGCCACAGAGGCGCGGAGGACAGGGAGGTTTTTTATATTTTCCACTTTATTCGTAGGATTTGCTTTTTCAAAATAAAATAACTCTCATTCTCTCCGTGCTCTCTGTGTCTCCGTGGCCGGATTTATTTCCTATTCCAGCCACAGAGGCGCGGAGGACACGGAGGTTTTTTTAATATTTTCCACTTGTTTTTAGGAATTGCTTGCTCAAAATAAATTATCTTTCATTTTCTCCGTGCTCTCTGTGTCTCCGTGGCCGAATTTATTCCTGTTGCAGCCACGGAGGCGCGGAGGACACGGAGGTTTTTTAATATTTTCCACTTTATTCGTAGGATTTACTTTTTCAAAATAAAATAACTCTCATTCTCTCCGTGCTCTCTGTGTCTCCGTGGCCGAATTTGTAGAATATACTTTTTCCAAAAAATCAGTGAGCGCTTGATAACTTTTTACTTTTTCAAGCGCAAAACTGATTGTGATCTTGCAAAAAACCGCGTAGCTTTATTTACAAATCCCACCTTCCCCAGAATCAACTCGTTTGGTGGATTTCTTTTAAGCTATAGGAGAGATGCGAATGTTCCCGCCGCAAATGCCGAAAATTATTATGATGTTGGGCTGCCTCGCGCTTATCAATTCAATCTTTTCAAGCTCAAGTTTTAGTGCGCCGCTACAAGTGGTGTTGGTCGGCGAAGAATCTGCAAAGCGTGTGCTGGTGCCGCGCGAGGATGTAGACGATGCCTGGCGGACAGATCCGAATTTTGACGATTCCAATTGGCTGGAATGTATCGGCAAGCCTGGCGGCATCGGCTTTGACCGCGCGGGCGATTATGCCCCGTATATCTCATTGGATCTCGGCGGTGAAATGGCCGGCCGCACCACCTGCTATATCCGTGCCAAGTTCGATCTGTCAGAGTCCGACCTGCGTGAACTCGATAACCTGGTTCTGTACGTGCGATATGATGACGGATTTGTCGCTTATTTGAACGGAGAGCGCGTTACCGCCGCCAATGCCCCGACCAACCTGCATCGACGCGCCGCCGCTTCGCAAACTCATGAAGCGGGCGGTTTCGAACCGTTCGATCTTCGTGCGGCTCTCGGCCTCTTGCGCAGCGGCACCAACCTTCTGGCTGTTCACGGCCTCAATGTTTCAGGCGACAGTCCCGACTTTCTTGTCCATTTTAAACTGATCGCTCGAAAAAATTACCGCAACAATTTCGTTTCGGATCTGCCTATTCTGGTACTGGAGAGTCGGTCTGTTCCTTCGAACGAAAAAGATGTTGCCGTCAAGGTCATTGACCGCGGTGCGGGGAATCGCCTGACCTCGCCGGCCCGGCTTTCGACCGCAGGGCGGTTGATAAAGGCGGCATTGCCTCTTGCCGCTGAAAAAGCCGATTACCGCCTGCTGCTCGATGCGGATGCCGAGCTTCTCGGCCTGCCTGCCGGAAACGATTGGACGCTATTGGCGCCCTACAGCGACAAGTCCTTGATGCGCCCCGCCCTGGCTGCACACATTGTTGCTCTTTTCGGGCGACCCGCTTCCCACAGCCGACTCTGCCATCTCTTTCTCGATGAGGACTATCGCGGCATCTATGTTGTGCTGGAGAGCAGAACCGTTCATCCCAACCGCCTGCCGTTGGCCGCGCTGACGCCTCAGGACGACTCGGGGGATGCCCTTACCGGCGGCTATCTTTTGCGGCTCAATGGGGCATCAGCGGGATTCGATTCGCCGTTTCCGCCTCTGCACGTCAGTGCTCGGCGCGTTCACTATGCCTTCGAAAGCCCTTTGCCGGAGATGATCACCGCACCGCAGCAGAATTACATCCGCGGTTGGATCGAAAGCTGGGAAAAAGCTGCCGGCCAAGCAGACGACCCCGCTTTTTTCGATTCTCTTGATTTGCCTTCTGTTGTCGACTATTTTCTTCTTTCCGAGGTCTGTCGAGATGTTTCTGCTTACCGCAGCCAAACGTTATTATATAAAGATCGCGACAGCCGCGGCGGCCGCCTGAAAGTGGAATGGCAGATCGATGCACGACATGCATTCGGCAACACGACGCTCTGGGAAGGTGACCGCGTAGAGGGACTGCATCTGGATTATCTTCTTCAGCATCCGCCGGCTGCGAACGATTCGCTGCCGACACCCTTTTGGTGGAAGCGGCTGCGCAACGACCCGCAGTTTCAGGCAGCGGCGGCTCGACGCTGGCGACAGCTGCGCGCCGATGGGCTGTCCGAAGAGGCTCTGTTTGCGGCGGCAGATTCTCTGTACAGGTTGCTGGCCGCCGAGCAGGTGCTCAATTTCGAGCGCTGGATGATTCTCGACACCCCGATCCCTCCGAGTGCGGCCGCTTATGCTTCGTACGATGAAGCGTTTGACGACCTTTTGATCTGGCTCTTGGACCGAATAGATGCCCTGGATGAAAGGATGGCCGTCTTTTCCGCCGGCCTGGGAGATCGAGAGGTTGATTTACCGGACACCAGAGTTTTGATTAATAGTTACCCCAACCCGTTCAATTCTTCAGTGCAAATTCAATTCAAGTTGGTATCGGAAACTGAGCTCTCAATGATTCTTTATGACGCTGCAGGCCGCAGAGTTAAAAATATAGCGCAGAGTCGAATGCCCGCCGGCGACCATGTTGTCCAGTGGGACGGGTGCGACGAAACCGGCGCAGCGATGCCCAGCGGCGTTTATCTGATTTTTTTGCGTGAAGGCAAGAACTTTTTAACACAGAAGGTGGCGCTGCTAAGATAAGCGTTCTGATTTACCTGAAGCAGTCGTTTTTTTGCAAAAAATATATTTAGGCGGCAGGTATAAGGTCAAATTTATTTATTCGGTTGTTAATTTTAAAAATATGTCTTGACTTTTATAAAATTATCACCTAACATATTATGGGCGGAATAGGAAATGCAGCCGACATTTTTTAAAAGCACCATAAAGGGGAAAGAATTTTTACAGCCCGCCCAAAATAATTCGTTATAATTTTGTTCTCATGAAGGCAAATCAAATTAATGGAGGTTGTTATGTTTCGTGTTATTTTTATTTTGACGGCTGCCGTTTTCGCTGCATTTCCACTGTGGGCAGCTACTATTACAATCGACAATTTCACCCAGAGCAGTGATTTGCTAACTGCTAAGGAAATTAACCCTTCGCAACGCCATGTAACCGTGACTAATGACGACGGCGGTACCGGCGTGCTGGGTCAGTATCGTGATGTTTCATACGGCGACTGGGTGGGTTCTACCGGACAAGGAACTGTGCAGGTGAGCACCACAGATCAATGGATATCCTTTGGGCAAAATGTCGGTAATGCCCCGGCAGTTTTGACCTACAACGGCGATGGCAGCGGTTTGGGCGGCGGTTCGGGGGTTGATCTCACCCAAAACGGAACCGTGAGGATTTTTATTCGATCTGTTGATTGGCCGGGCCTCCAGCTTTCGGTCCGTGTAAGCGACGGCACTAATTCCTATACCACACCAGTTCAAACTTTGCCGGGATTCATCACAAATACAAACTACAACTTTGACATTAAACCGGCCGGCAGATCGATCTTGGAAGATGTAAGGGAAATACAAATTTTTATGTCCAGTGTGGATGATCAGGATTGGCGATTTATGGTCATCAGCGCGATTGAAGATCCTATTCGCGTGGATTTGGCCGCTTTTGAAGCCCGCAGAATGACGGACGGAGTCTCTCTCTGCTGGCGAACCGAATCGGAATCTAACCTGGCGGGATATAATATCTACCGAAGTGCAACTAAAGATGGGGAATACACCAAGATCAATGAGACCATGATCACCGCCCAAGGCGTTGCCGAAGCCGGGTTCATCTATGAGTTTCTTGATCGGTCGGCGAGCGACGGCGTTTATTGGTACAAGCTGGAAGATGTCAGTCTGAACGGCGAAAGCAGTTTCCACGGCCCAATTTCTGTATCCTCGGCAGCTGCCGTAGCTACTAGGGTCATTCCGCAGACTTACAGCCTAGATCAAAACTACCCCAACCCGTTCAATCCCGCCACCACTATTGTCTACCGCATGCCGGCTGCCGGTCAGGCAAGCCTGATCGTCTATGATCTGCACGGCAAAGCGGTGCGCACGCTGTTCAGCGGCCTGCAGAACGCCGGCGAGCATGTCGTGCAATGGGACGGGTGCGACGAAACCGGCGCAGTGATGCCCAGCGGCATCTATCTCTGCACCTTCCGCGGCGGAAATACCGTATTGCATCGCAAGATGACCCTCATGCGGTAAATCGGCTGCGATCGACAGCAAAAAGCGCCAAATTGAAATCAAACGCCCCGAATCATTTCGGGGCGTTTTTTTTTCTGCGGACCTTTTTGTGAACATTGTCTGGAAAATGTGTTGGGCCGAGAGCGGTTCGATCAGATCATCTTTTTTCGAAGCAGGCGGCCCAATACCTTACCTGCCATTTTCTTATCGAATCAGAGCTCTTGCTCGGCCTATCGCTGCTTCTTTCGGACCTTTAACCTTCGAGTTTTGACCCTTTAAACCTTTGACCTTCGACTTTCCAACCCTCTTTTCAATACTCGTGTTTATACACCTCCGACGTCCTATACCCGAAAACTGCGATCACCGCAAAACAGATCAACGGCAGGACAAATGAAGCGCGGGTGCTGGAAAGCATCATGAAGCCGAGATTCAAATCGGGCAGGTCCATGATGGCGCCCTGCAGCGGCGGCATGATCGACCCGCCGCCGATGGCCATGATCAGTCCGGCGGCACCCAACTTGGCATCTTCGCCCAATCCCTTGAGAGCGATGCCGTAGATCGTCGGAAACATCAGCGACATGCATGCCGAAACGCCGATGAGGCAGTAAAGTCCGATCATGCCTTTCAGAAAGATGGTGCCGAGAATCAGCGCAAAACCGCCCAAAGCCAGGATCATCAGCAGTTTTCCCGGACTGAAATACTTCAGCAGGTAGGTGCAGATGAAGCGGCTGGTGCAAAAGATGCCCATGGCAATCATGTTGTAGCCCTGCGCCGTCTCTTTGGCCATGCCGAGCTCGTTCATGCCGTATTGGATGATGAACGTCCAGCACATGATTTGTGCGCCGACGTAGAACGTTTGCGCAATGACTCCTTCCACATATTTTTTATTTTCCCATAATCGTTTCAGCGTACCTTTGATGTCCAGGTTGCGGGCGTCTTCTTCCCGCGCTTTCGGCAATTTCGAGATCAAAAAGATAAAGAAAAAGGCGGCGACGATCAGACCGATGGCGACGTACGGCCCGCGTAGAATGGTGAGGTCATGCACCTGCAGCGAACGGAATTGATCCGGCGCCAGCTGCGCCAGCACGCGTCGTTCCGCTTCAGGGGTTTTGTCGAGTCGCGCCAAAATGAATTGTTTGGCGACCAGCATGCCCGTCAACGAGCCGATCGGATTGAAGGCCTGGGCAAAATTCAGGCGGCGCGTAGCGTTCTCCTCCGGCCCCATCGAGAGGATGTAAGGATTAGCCGAGGTTTCGAGAAACGACAAACCGCAGGTCAACACAAAATAAGAAAACAGAAACATGCCGTAGGAAAGCGCCAGACTCGAGGGAATAAAGAGCAGCGCACCGAGCGCATAGAGACCGAGTCCCACCAAAATGCCGCTTTTATAAGTGTACCGTTTGATGAACAGCGCAGCCGGAAAGGCCATGACGCAGTAACCGCCGTAAAAGGCGAACTGCACCAGTGAGCTTTTGAAGTGGCTGATCAGCATGATCTGCTTAAAGGCAGCCACCATGGGATTGGTGATGTCGTTGGCAAAACCCCATAAAGCAAAAAGCGTGGTGGTGAGCATGAACGGAAAAAGATATTCGCGCGGAATAACCGGTCGTTTGGTGGTCATAGGGCTGTTGTCCTTCGGCTTAGAGTTCCTTGAGATAGCCTTCCTGAGGCGTCGAGTTGTGTTTTTGTCCCAATTCGTAGATGCGTTCGATGAGTTGCCATTTTTCATCCGCTGAAGCATTTGCGGCGGCGTTTTGAAAGCGGGCCATGTGCGCCTCCCACTCCGCCTGACGCGGCATGGATGCGAGTTGCTTCATCGCCTTGTCGTGATCAAAATCCGGCACCGTGTCCATGATCATGAACAGCTGGGTTCCGGAGATATAAATTTCCATGTCGAGAATGCCGACCGCGCGCATGCCTTCCTCGATTTCCGGCCACACGGCGCCCATGGCATGCGCCGCTTTATAGGCAGCGATCAGATCAGCATCGTCGCGCAAGCGCAGGGTCTTGCAGTAGCGTTTAAAAGTCCTCATC
Organism: candidate division KSB1 bacterium; assembly: GCA_034505495.1. Taxonomy (NCBI): domain Bacteria; kingdom Pseudomonadati; species Candidatus Zhuqueibacterota bacterium. The sequence continues at coordinate 6,331 of JAPDQV010000020.1, forward strand.
AGGGCTCCTTAGTCACGCTTATGCGCAACATTTTTCTTTTTTATGCGTCGGGGAAAACGGTTATTTCGTTGAATGACAAATTATAACAAACACCCATCAAAGATGCAAACGAATTCCGGATTTAGAACTCATTCCCGCTTAAAAGCATAGGACGTTTGTGCATAGAAATGATTATTTTCAGTATTGCAAAGCCATGCAGATGATCGACGTTTCTTCTGTATTTTTGAGAGAGAGGAGGAAAGCTCTATGTTCTGGAAAAAGCTCTTGCCGATCTTGCTCCTTAGCACAGGCATTTTCGCCCAGACGATCCAGGTTCGACTGACCTCACCGGTTAAAAATGGTCGTTACCCGCGCTGCCGTGATATTCTTCTGTCGGCCGATGTGACGGTGCAGGGTAAAACCCTCAAACAGGTCGAATTCTATGTCAATCGCAGCCGTCTGAAAACCGTAACCAAAGCTCCGTACGAGACAACCCTCGCCTCCGCCCGTGAGGGCATGTACCTGGTCTCCGCCAAAGCGGTGGCGACCGACGGCTCTTCGGCGGAAAGCGAACCGTTCTACATTTATGTCGGCGACATCGAGCCGGGCAATGTGATCATCAACGGCAATTTCAACTGCGGTCTGTCGCCCTGGTTTCTCGACAATTATGTCAATGCCCGTTCCAAGGCCACTGTGGTCGAAGACCTGGGGTTGACTGACGACAAGCCGGGCGTCATGGTGGAAATTGAGAACATGGGCGATCAATTCTGGGCCATCCAGCTCATGCAGCCTTTCAAAATCCAGGCCGGACACAGCTACGAGATCAGCTTTTGGGCGCAGGCCGATGAGGCGAAAGACATTTATGTCGACATCAACAAGAACTATGGCGATTATTCGCAGCTCTATAGCAAGATGGTTCGCGTCGAACAGCTCGATCTTTACGGACCGTTTACCTTTGATGCGCCGGTCGACGACGACAACCTGATGTTCAAGTTTGTGCTCGGCGGCAACACGACGACCTTTTATGTCGATGCCGTTAAAGTCATTGACAAGCAGTGGACGGAGGTCAACGAGAAGCCGCACGCGCCCGCCTGCCTGACGCTGCTGCAGAATTATCCAAATCCCTTCAATCCCTCTACAACCATAGAGTTCGAACTCGCAAGAAAAGCGCTGATCGTCCTCGAGATATTCGATATTTTGGGGAAACCGCTTTACCGATATGCCGGTGTCAAAGAGGCCGGTCGCCATGCGATACTCTGGGACGGCCGCGCCGCCGACGGTTTGCCGTGCCCTTCGGGCGTTTATTTCTATCGTCTCAAGACGGCCGACGGCAGCCTGACGCGCAAAATGAACCTGGTACGATAAAAGTGACGAGAATTGACTGTAAAGGATGACCTATGAGACATTTTTTATTTGTTTCCGCACTTTGCATATCCTTTCAGGCCTTTGCGCAAATTCCCGATTTCCCTCCGCCGGATGTGACGGCGCGCATGGACCGCGACCAAATGCTGCAGCAGTTAGGGATAGTGCTGCCGGAACTGCCGCCGAAGCTGCAGGATCCCAATGCACCCCGCAACGCCCGACCTGCCGATCCCAACAATCCGGAAGGCAACTGGACCGACGATGCCGGTCACACGGTCACGCGGTCGGTATTCGGGTTGTGGAACAATTACGACGATCGCGAAGAAGGCTTTTTTCCGGGACCGGAGTCTTGGCGCGTCGGTAATTATCCGCCGCTTGATCTGCTCAAGAGCAAGGACGGCCGCCTGATTCGTACTGCCGAAGAATGGATCAAAATTCGCAGACCGGAAGTGCTGAAAGATGTGCAGGAGCAAGTATGGGGTACGCCGCCTCCGGACAGCATCTTGCCGCAGGTGCGCTGGTCCGTCGAAACCGAGCGAATCGAAGCCGGAGATCATTTCTTCATCGAAAAGCGCATCACCGGCGAAATCGATGTTTCGTGCTATCCGCAGGTGCGCAACGTGCCGGTGATCAAAGCCGTGCTGCGCATCCCCGAAGAAGCGCCCAAGCCTGCGCCGGTGATGGTCATCATCGGCCATCCCCGCTGGACGCCTGTAGGCGTTTATGCCGAACGAGGCCGACCCTACGGCTGGGGTATGTGCATTTTCGACTGTCTCAGTCTGCAGCCGGATGACGGCGCCGGCCTCACCAGCTATCTCATCGGACTCTGCAATCGAGGCCGCTGGCGCAAACCGGAAGACTGGGGCGCTTTGGCGGCCTGGGGATGGGGCGTCAGTCGATTGCTCGACTATTTTGCCCAGGATCCGGAGGTGGACGAAACGCGGGTGGGCGTCAGCGGCCATTCGCGCTGGGGCAAGGCGGCGTTGGTCACCATGGCCTATGATCCGCGCATCGCCATTGCCTTCCCCAGCTGCGCCGGAAGTCTGGGGACGAAAATGAATCGGCGGCATTGGGGACAGGACCTCGAAAATTCGGCGTGGGAACGGGAGTATCACTGGACCGCCGGCAACTTTTTCAAGTGGATGGGCCCGCTGCGCGAGGGCAGCTATTTGCCGCGCAAAATCGAACTCTGTCCGGTCGATGCGCACTTTTTGCTGGCGCTTTGTGCGCCGCGGCCGGTGTTTTTCAACGCCGGGACTCAGGATACCTGGACCGATCCTTACGGCATTTATCTGACGATGGTCGCCGCTTCGCCGGTATGGGAGCTGTTCGGCTATCGCGGCCTCGTGATGCCGGACGAAAAGCCGCAGTTCGACAAAGCTTACATTGACGGGCGGCTCGGCTATCGCTGTCATATCGGCGGCCATATCGATGCGCCGGACTGGCCGGCGTTTTTCGAATTTGCCGAACGGGAGCTCAAGAAAAGGTAGGAGGGGTATTCTGAAAACAAAGCCCGGGTGCAGAACCGGGCTTTGTTTTAGAATAAAAAACTCACCGTGTAGGCGTGCATGTTGCCTAAAATGCCGACGGCGTGAAACGCGTAATCGACGCGTCCCGCAAGCCGATTCATCAGATAGTATTGAATCCCACTGCCGAAGACCGCGCCGTATTGCGAATCGAACATGAACAGCCCTTTATATCCGCCGCGCAGGTAGAATTCGCCGAAGGAAGGAATGGTGTAGCAGTATTGGGCGGCGAAAGCGATCGACTATCTTTTGATGTTTAGGTGAAAGACATTGACTTTCGTCGGCGTTACGAAGCGACCGGATTAAATGCCGCGATGACCGCAAAAACAGAATCGAACCTTGTCAGCGGCAAAAAACGGTTACATCCCGCCTTTAATCAATCATCGCATAATAACGTCTTTTGCTGCCGATGCTTTTTCTGCTCGTAAAAAGCATAAAAATTATCTGATCTTAACCGCCGTCGTATTTATTGTGACCGCGACAGTCTCGCCTTGAATCGCTTTGACGCTTAACACAAAATCCATAATAGTTGTGCCGTTGGTGCGCAGCTGGACGTCGGTCGTCCGCACTTTGCCATAGCTGATCAGACGAGCTTCAACATCACGCTTGCCCTGCGGCAGTTTGAGGATGAAATAATTGCCCTCCGCATTGGTTGCAATGCCGTAGGGCGTTTCGAGCACCACAATGTCGAAGCCCGGCAGCGGTTCGCCGATCTCTTGGTCCGTATAAAGTTGTTTGTCTTTTTCCCACAGGTAATTCCGAGTTTTCCATCTTGGATTCAGTCCGATTCAACCGTATATTCACAATAGTCTGCAACCATAAAGAAACAAGCCGAACGCCCTGACGTTATAAGCATACGCAGACTCTATGCGAGGTAAGGTTGAGCAATATCGTTGATTTTATCATCCGTTTGCTCAGTGAAGCAGCATCGGCCGTTCGCCAAGTTTTTAAAGAGACCCATCTGCTACGGGACCTGCATTCCATCTATGCCTTTTATTTGAGCCCTGAGGAACGTAGTGCGCTCCAAAAGATGCGGCCGATCAAACGCTCCGTTTATTTGGCTTTGTGGTTTTTTAAAAGCATTCTCAACAAGCTCAGTACGGTTCGCAGGATTTTATTGATCGTTGCGCTGATGCTGCTGATCGGACCGGACACTCGTCCACAGCCGGTGCCGGCTTTTGTCCTTCTTTTCTTGATTCTTTTGTTGGAACTTAAGGACAAACTTCTCGCCGACGACGAGCTGCGCGCCGGCCGCGCCGTGCAGACAGCCATGCGTCCCAAAGCGTGTCCGGAAATCTCCGGCTGGGACTCTTTTTTCTACACCCGTTCCGCTAATCATGTGGGCGGGGATCTGATCGACTGCGTTTCACAAGGGAACAGCGTCATCTTTAGCATCGGCGACGTTTCCGGCAAAGGTCTGCCGGCAGCGCTGATGATGGCGCAGCTGCAATCCGCCGTTCATGCTCTTGCAGCGCAAGGCAAAACTCAGTCGCCGGTTGAACTGGTTGCCGCCCTCAATCGACTTTGTGTGCGTTCCGGCATGCGTAATACTTTCGCTTCTTTCATTCTTTTATGGGTCGAGCCGGATTCCAATCGGTTGCGGCTGGTGAACGCCGGTCATTTGCCGCCGCTCATTTTGTCAACGAGCGGCCTCAGAGAGTGCGGGAAAGGCGGACCGGCGCTGGGACTGTCGGCTGATTTTTCCTATCAGGAAATGATTCTCGAATTGGATAAAGGCGACCTGTTGGTTTTATACACCGACGGCATTCCGGATGCGCGCAACTCCAACGGAATATTCTACGGCGAAGAGAGATTCTTTCGTCTGCTCGGCCAAGCAGACTGCAGTTGGTCCGCTCGGCAGCTGGGCGAAACCATCATCTCGGCAGTCAATCGATTTGTCGACAATGCACCGCAGACGGATGATATAACCTTGTTGATTCTCAAACGGAGGGAGTAGATGAGCACTGTAAAGATTGTCGTTGTCGACGGCTATGCCATGAATCCGGGCGATTTGGACTGGGCGCCGCTGCGCCGATTGGGAATCCTGGAATGTTATGACCGTACGCCGCCCAATCAGGTCATCGAACGCTGCCGAGAGGCGGAAATTGTCGTGACCAACAAAGTCGTTTTCGACCGCCGGGTGCTGGCGGAGCTGCCCAAGCTGCGCTGTCTGGCCGTATCGGCTACCGGCGTCAACATCATCGATTTGGCGGCGGCGAGGGAGCGCGGCATCGTCGTCACCAACGTACCGGGCTACAGTACACCATCGGTAGTGCAGATGGTGTTTGCCCACCTGCTCAACTTGACGATGCACGTCGCGCAGCACGCCGAATCGGTAAGGCGCGGCGCCTGGTCCCGCTCGCCCGATTTCTGCTTTTGGGAGACGCCGCTGATCGAGCTGGCGGGTTTGACGTTCGGCATTGTCGGTTTGGGGCAGATCGGACGCGGTGTGGCCCATGCGGCGAAGGCGTTCGGCATGGAAGTCTGCTTTGCCATGCCGCGCCCGGTTCCCGACGCCCCCGAATGGGCCAGGCAGATTGATTTGGACGAGCTGTTTGCCTGCAGCGACGTCGTTTCGCTGCATTGCCCTTTGAACGAAGAGACGCGCGGCTTGGTCAATCATCGCCGTCTGCAGCTGATGAAACCGTCGGCGTTTCTGATCAACACCGGCCGCGGTCCTTTGGTGGATGAAGCGGCAATGGCCGAAGCCCTCAACAGCGGCCGCATAGCCGGCGCCGGCTTGGACGTGCTTTCGGTCGAACCGCCGCCTGCGGACAATCCCTTATTGACGGCCAAGAATTGTTTTATCACCCCGCACATCGCCTGGGCCACACGCGCTTCACGGCAAAGGCTGCTGCATGCGGTTGCAGAAAATATTGCGGCTTTTCTTGCCGGTCAGCCGCAGAATACGGTATGATAAGGCAGCATTTCAGCGCCGTGCCCTTGGATTTTGCGCGGCAACTTGATTTGCAGCCATTTTGCCGGATGTGATGAAGGAGGTTAACCATCAAACGGACTTTATTCGAAAACCATTTTCTACCTCGCCTCCGGCAAAGACCAATCATAGGCAACTTGGCTCCTGCCGCGATTCTTCTGTTCATCGCTTTGCCTTGTTTCGCGCAAAAGCGGGTTGAATTTAGCTCCTCCAATCTGCCGATCATTCTGATCGATACCGGCGGGAGGCCGATCATCAACGAGCGCAAGATCGATGCGGAAATGCGGGTCATCGACCGTGGTCTGGGAAAAAGAAACAGCGTCACGGATACCGTCTACGCATTTCGCGGCCGCATCGGCATCGAACTGCGCGGCAGTTCGACGCAAAGTTTTCCCAAAAAACAGTTTGCCGTGGAAACGCGCGATTCGAACGGCGCGAATCTCAACGTGCCGCTTTTGGGATTGCCGCCGGAAAACGATTGGGTTCTCTACGGCCCTTACAGCGATAAATCGCTGATGCGGAATGTCTTTGCTTATCAAATTGCCAGAGATCTAGGCCGGTATGCCTCGCGCAGCCGTTATTGCGAGCTCGTCCTGAACGGCCGCTATTGGGGCGTTTATGTGCTGCTCGAAAAGATCAAGCGCGACCGCAACCGCGTCGATATTGCAAAATTGGATTCGACCGACCTCGCACCGCCGGATATTACCGGCGGCTACATCATCAAAGTCGATAAACCGGCAGGAGAAAATTTGGGCGGCTGGCAGTCGACGATGCCGTTGTTTTATCCCGGCGGCACCAGCCCGTTGCCGTTCTATCAATTTCATTACCCCAAACCGGATGAAATCCTACCTCAGCAGGCTGCCTACATTCAAAAGTTCATAACCGATTTCGAAAACATGATGTCTTCTCCCTTTTACGATGATCCGGCGAACGGTATGTGGACGGCGCTCGACATAGGCAGCGTCATCGACTATGTCATCGTGAATGAAATCAGCAAAAACGTCGACGGCTATCGGCTGAGCGCGTTTATGTACAAAGACCGCGACGACAGCGATCCGCGACTGCATTTAGGGCCGGTATGGGATTTCAATCTGGCCTTCGGCAATGCCGATTATTATGATGCCGCATTTCCTGAAGGCTGGCAGATCGAGTATTTTCTGTATAATGAACGGTTCAACAGAGGCGGAGATGCCTACATGATCCCCGCCTGGTGGGGAAGAATTTGGACCAGCGCCCGATTTCAGAAAAAGCTCTGGGAGCGTTGGTGGGAGCTGCGGCGCGGCCCCCTGGACATCGATCGACTGCTCGATTTTATCGACCGTACCGCAGCGGAACTGGATGAAGCCCAGCAACGCAACTTTCGCTGCTGGCCGATTCTGGGAACCTATGTCTGGCCGAACGCCTACATCGGCGCGAGCTTTGCCGATGAAGTAAAGTACCTGAAAAACTGGCTTCAAGATCGCGTCGAATGGATGGACGATCATTTAAAATATGATCCTGCCGCCGTTCGTGAAAGAGAAGAGAGGGTGAACTCTATTTACCTGGGCGCAAATTATCCCAACCCCTTCAACGGCTGCACCGTCATTCCGTTGGTTTTGAATGATCCGCAGTGGCTAAACGTCTATATTTATGATGCGCGCGGGCGGGTCGTTGCAACTCTGTACCAAGGTCTGATACAGGCCGGAAAGGAGCTGTTTTCCTGGGACGGTCTGACGGACATAGGAGAGCCGGCGCCCTCCGGCATGTATTTCGTATGTGCTGAAGGTAAGGAAATTCAAACCCTAAAAATGCTTTTATTGAGATGAGCTTTTTGAAATCGGCAATCATCGGCCTTTGCGCCGTTTATACAGGCTTGGCTCAGGAGCAATGGCAGTGGCTGAATCCGCTGCCGCAGGGGAATAATCTGTTCGGCGTCTGTGCGGTAGGCAGGCGGATCGTTGCCGTAGGCGAGTTAGGGACCGTCTTGATCAGCATAGACGGCGGCACTTGCTGGCAGGTAAAGCATCGAATCGACAATTATGAGGGGACTTTGTACGACGTCGAATTGGTCGATGAACGGAGAGGCTGGGCTGTGGGCGAAGACGGCGCTGTTTTCTGCTCCCGAAATGGCGGCGAAACTTTTGAACGGCAGCAAACCCCTCTTCAGACCCATTTGTATGATGTCGTCTTTCTAGACTCTTTGCGCGGCTGCGCCGTCGGCAGATGGGGGAAGATCATCGTTACCGATGACGGCGGCAAACACTGGCGTGGTGCCGAGAGCGGAGTGTTGCGTTCCCTGCATGCGGTCTGTCGGCTCGAGGGCGATCGCCTGTTGGCGGTCGGCAGGGGCGGCACGGTTTTGTTAAGCAGCGATGCGGGTCAAAGTTGGAAATCGGTCGATATGCCGACCGCTGAAAATCTACGGTGCGTTGCTTACGCCATGGGTAAAGCCGTCGCAGCAGGTGACAACGGCATTCTTTTCTTTTCACTCGACGGCGGCGAATCATGGCAAAGAGTTACTGCAGGCGAAAAAGCGTTAGACTGGCGATGCGCAGCCGTCTCGGGCGATTCGCTTTTCATTCTGTACGGGGTTAGCGGGACAAAAGGCGAAGCTGCTCCCTCTGGGGAACTCTATTTCAGCCGCGACGCCGTCGAATGGCAAAGGGCTGCCGTTGACTGGGCGCCGTCGATTTATGCGGTTAGAGGATCTAGGGAGGACCTGTGGATGGTCGGCAGGTGCGGGCTGGTTCTGCGCTGGGCAAGCGGCGCAGCTGCTCCGGAAACGCTCAGCTCTTCGATTGCCGAATCCCTGCGCGCCTCTTTCTTTGTCGATGAACGGCACGTCCGGCTGGCGGGGGGACAGCAGATTAGCCGAACAAACGACGGCGGCAAGACTTGGATGACCGTTAACTTGAATACAGCCCATCAGCTCTATTCGGTCTGGTTCGCTTCAGCGGATACAGGCTGGGTGGTCGGCGGAGGTGTGGTCTATCGGAACGGCTTTCCCGGACTGCACGGCGATTTTTTCTTCACAACGGACGGCGGAGAGACCTGGCAGCCGCAGCCGACGGAAGGGACCTTGACGCGACTTCGCTCCATCCGCTTTTATAACCGCCGCATCGGTTGTACCGTCGGTGACGGCGGCGCGCTGTTCAAAACCAGCGACGGCGGCCGCACTTGGCGCAGAGTCGACACAAAGACACGCATCAAACTATTTGACGTGCATTTGTTCGGCGAAAATCACATTATAGCCTGCGGCGAAGGCGGCAGGTTCATCCGCTCGACCGACGGCGGGGAATCATGGACAAGAATTGGAGTTCCGGCCGACTCGCTTTTGGCCATGAAATTCGTCGATCTCTCGACCGGCTATGCCGTCGGCAGCGGCGGTGCGATTTTCAAAACCACAAATCAGGGGATAAAGTGGGAAAAAATCGATGCCGGAGTTTTCGAAGAGCTTCGGTCAATCGATTTTATCTCTCCGCGCGTCGGCTGGGCGGTGGGAAACAACGGCCTCATCTTAAAAACTGAAAACTCTGGTCAAGATTGGATTTCCATCATTTCGTCGACTCGAAGACGATTTACGTCGATTCGCGTTCATCCCGACGGAAGCGGGATAATTGTCGGCGACGGCGGCACCGTGTTGGTCAACCGTCGTCTGAAAGATGTGGTCCGCTCCACCGGAAAGCCGCAGCACTATGATCTGCTGCGTGTTTTTCCGAATCCGTTCAATGAATCGGCACAAATCATTTTCAAAGCGGCTCATGGCGGACCGATCGAGATAAAAGTCTATAATTTGCTCGGCAAAGAAGTAACGACTCTCTTTAGCGGCATTTTAGAAGAAGGCGAGCATCGTTTTATTTTTAATGCCGGCAATCTTCCCAGCGGACTCTATTTCTGCCGACTTTTAACCGATGAAAAGTCGACGGTACAAAAGATGATGCTGTATAAATAAGTCGGTAAGTGTCGGCCGAAACTTTTTGTCATGTCTCTAAAAATCGCTTGAGTTTAAGCGGCGAATTTCGTAAAATTTGTACCACCTGAGGGCCCGTAGCTCAACGGTCAGAGCAGCGGACTCATAATCCGTTGGCTGTAGGTTCGAATCCTACCGGGCCCACTGTCGCTACCCCGTTTGGGGTTTTTTTATATATCCGGCGCAGAAATTAGAAAAGCAAAAAGGTACAGTCATGTCCGAAACCATCCGACAGATTGCCGCGCGCATTCGCAATTTGCGCGAAATCGCCGGCCTCTCCAAAGCAACCCTTGCGGCGGAATTTAACCTGGACGTCGACACCTATTCCGCCTATGAATCGGGCGAAATCGACATGCCGGTCAGCTTTTTGATCCAGGTCTGCAAGAAATTTAACGTCGAGATGACCTCGCTGCTGACCGGACGGGAGCCGCATCTGCACATCTATTCCATCGTGCGCGCCGGCCAAGGATTGCCGGTAGAGCGCAGCCCTTATTATCATCATCAGAGCCTCGGCTACAATTTTGCGCACAAAAAAGCCGAGCCATTTTTAGTTACCGTAGAACCGAACGAAAATGAGCCGCTGCACTACAACCAGCATCCCGGGCAGGAATTTCATTATGTCTTGGAAGGGCGCCTGCTGCTCGACATCGACGGCCATACCGTGACATTAGACCCTGGGGATTCCATTTTCTTCGATTCGACTTACAAACACGCTCTTAAGGCTATGGACGGCAGATCTGTTCGATGCCTCGTTGTGGTGATGTAAATCTGGAGACCGTTCATGTTCGAAAAATTTGTTTCGCGCAGTCGCTTTGATTCTTATGAAGATTTTTATGCCCATTTTGTCATTCATAGGCCATTGGACTTTAATTTCGCCTACGATGTCGTCGATGAGTATGCGCGCCTTGAGCCGAACAAAACGGCCATCGTTTGGTGCAACGATGCCGGCGATGAAGCGGTCTTTACTTTTGCTGAGCTTCAGGCGCGGACCAATCAAACCGCCAATTTTCTGCGTCGCCACGGCATCGTCAAGGGCGACAAAGTGATGCTCATTCTCAAGCGGCGGTATGAATTTTGGTTTTTCATGCTCGCGCTGCATAAACTCGGCGCCGTGGCCATTCCGGCCACCCATCTGCTCACCAAAAAGGACATTGTTTATCGCAACAACGCGGCCGACATCAAAATGATCGTCGCCGTAGCCGACGAGGCCGTTTGCGCCAACGTCGAAGCGGCAGAGGTGGAATCCCCCTCATTGAAGCTGAAGGTCATCATTCAGGGCGAACGACCGGGATGGGTAGCCTATCAACAAGCGCTTTTGCAGGAAAGCACGATTTTCGAACGCCCTGTCGGCAAAGCTGCGCCGCAGGCTGAAGATATGATGCTGCTCTATTTTACCAGCGGCACCACCGGCATGCCCAAGATGGTGCAGCACAATTTTCTCTATCCTTTGGGGCATATCGTCACCGCCAAGTATTGGCAGAATGTCACGCCGGACGGCCTGCATTTGACGGTCTCCGATACCGGCTGGGCAAAGGCGGTTTGGGGCAAGATTTACGGTCAATGGTTGGCCGGCTCGGCCGTGTTCGTATATGATATGGATAAATTTGTGCCCTCCCGATTGCTGGAGGTGATTACGCGATATCGGGTGACCACCTTTTGCGCGCCGCCGACGGTTTATCGCTTTTTCATCAAAGAAGATCTGTCAAAGTATGACTTTAGCGCTTTGCGATGGTGTACGGTGGCCGGAGAGCCGCTCAACCCTGAGGTCTATCATCAATGGCTGCAGGCGACGGGCGTGAGGCTGATGGAAGGCTACGGGCAGACGGAACTTACCCTGACCATCGGCAATTTTCCCTGGATGGAGGTCAAGCCGGGCTCCATGGGTAAACCGGCGCCGGGCTATGACATTGATCTGCTGGATGATGAAGGGCGACCCTGCGCAGTCGGCGATGAGGGACAGATCGTCGTTCGTACGGAAAAGCGTCGGCCGTTCGGTATGTTCGGCGGCTATTACCGCGACGAAGCGCTGACGCAAAGCGTTTGGCATGACGGCGTCTATTACACCGGCGATGTGGCCTGGCGGGACGAAGACGGCTATTATTGGTACGTCGGCCGTATCGACGACGTCATCAAAAGTTCCGGCTATCGAATCGGGCCGTTCGAAGTGGAGAGTGCCCTGCTGGAGCATCCTGCGGTATTGGAATGCGCCGTAACCGGTGTGCCGGATCCGGAACGAGGGCAGATCGTCAAAGCTTCTGTTGTCTTGGTGCGCGGCTGGGAACCGAGCGACGAATTGGCGCGCGAGCTGCAGGAACATGTCAAGAAAACCACAGCACCTTACAAGTATCCCCGTCTTATCGAGTTTGTTCCCAGTCTGCCGAAGACCATCAGCGGCAAAATCCGCCGAGTCGAAATTCGCAATCAAGCAGAGTAAGCGGCATAACCGGTGGTGATTTTAGCTTGCATTCCATCGCCTTTTTCTCGATATTGACGACAGTTTGATTGACTTTGAAAACTGTCGTGCAGAAAAAAACCCGCATTCTCCATATCGCACCGGCAAATACCTCCGGCGTGCCGGGGCAATTGGTTTTAGCAGAACGAAAACTCGGTTACGACAGCCGTCTGGTCACGCTGTTTCGCGACCCTCGTAATTATTTTCAAGACATTTGCCTGGACCTGCCCTTCATCGATCTGCCGGCGGTGCGCCGGGT